>NZ_SMKB01000125.1:0-21200 GCF_004348575.1 Actinomadura sp. 7K534 | reverse complement strand
CCCCTCCGGCGGCCCTGTTCACCGCCCTGTTCACCGCCCTGTTCACCGCCCTGTTCACCGCCCTGTTCACCGTCCCTCTCGCGGCCCGGCGCGGGTACGGCGCATGAGCACGCTGGACGCCGAGCTCACCGCCCGCCTGGGCGCGGCGGTGTCGAACCTCGTCCGCCTGTCGGGCGGCGCCAGCCGCGAGACCTGGTCGTTCGACGCGGACGGCCGCCCGCTGATCCTGCGCCGCGACCAGCCCGGCGCCATCGATCCCGGCGCGATGGCGCGGGAGGCCGCCCTGCTGGCCTCCGCCGCGGCGGCCGGCGTGCCCGTCCCGGAGCTGGTCGACCACGGCGACGACCTGGGCGGCCTGCCCTTCCTGATCATGGGTCGGCTGGCCGGCGAGACGATCCCCCGCCGCCTCCTGCGCGACGAGCGGCTCGCGCCGGTGCGCGGCCGCCTCGCCCGCGACCTCGGCGGCATCCTTGCCCGGCTGCACACGATGGAGCCCGTCCCCGGCCTGTCGGACGACGACCCGCTCGCCCTGCTCGTCATGCTCTACGAGGACTTCGACGAGCCGCGTCCCGCGGTCGAGCTCGCGCTGCGCTGGCTGCGCGACCACCGCCCGCCCGCGTCCGGCCGCCGGACGGTCGTGCACGGCGACTTCCGCAACGGCAACCTGATGATCGACACGACCGGGGTGACGGGCGTCCTCGACTGGGAGCTCACGCACCTCGGCGACCCGGCCGAGGACCTCGGCTGGCTCTGCGTGAAGGCGTGGCGCTTCGGCTCACCGCACGCGGCCGGCGGCTTCGGCTCCCGCGAGGACCTCCTCGCCGGCTACGCCGAGGCGGGCGGCACCCCGCCGACCCCCGAAGAACTCCGCTGGTGGGAGGTCTACGGCACGCTGCGCTGGGCGGTCCTGTGCCGCCACCAGGCCGAGCGCTTCCTGAGCGGCGCGGACACGTCCATCGAGTTCGCCGCCCTGGGACGGAGGGTCTGCGAGCAGGAACACGACCTCCTCCTGGCCCTCGGCCTGACCGAACCGGTGACCGTCCAGGACCCGCTGGAGACCGCCCAGGCCACCGCGACACCGCCCCATGACCGGCCTGACGCGTCCACCCTGATCGAGGCCGTGGGGGCGTTCCTCAAGGAGGCCGAGCAGCCCGACGACCGGCTCCGCTTCCACACACGCGTGGCCATGTCGGTGCTCCGGATAGCGCGCCGGGAGATCCTCCTGGCCGAAACCCACAAGGCCGCTCACCACGAGCGCCTAGGGAAACTCGGCTGCGAAACCGACGCCGACCTGGCGAAGGCCATCCGGGAGGGCACCCTGGACGATCGGCGGGACGAGGTGGTCGCCGCGGTGCGGGCCTCCGTCGTGGACAAGCTCACCGTGGCCAACCCCGGCCACCTCGCCCTCCCCGGCTGACGAACCGGAACTCCTTGCGGCGGGTCAAACGATCTGAGCACACCGTAAGGAGCGAAATGACCCGTCCCTTTCACGCCGTGGCCGTCCTCATGCTCGGCGCGACCCTCGCGCTGACCGGCTGCCAGGTCAACAGCCACACGTGCAGAGGCGGTGAATGCCACGTGACCACCACCGGGACCGGCAAGACCCAGAGCATCGACCAGTGGGACGTCAAGATCACCGAGATCTACGCCGACTCGGCCGTCTTCTCCGTCGACCGCTCGCCCGGCGTCCGGATCGCGGTAGGCCGTTCCGAACGGGTCCGCGACGCGCGGATCAGGGTCACCTCCATCGAGGGCGAGACGGTCAAGTACGACATCAAGTAGCGACGCCACATCCGTGGACGGCCAGGAGGTCGAGTCAGACCCGAGGCAACGACCCGGAAGATGATCCGGCGGCGGACGAAGAGGGGGGCGTCCGCCGCCGAACCATGTCCCGACCAGGCGATCCGCGGCGTGTGAGGGGTTTGTGAGTGGGGGGCGGCAGCCTCGGGGCATGGATTACGCGTTTCAGGCGGAGAGCCTGGTCAAACGGTTCGGGGCTACTACCGCCCTGGCCGGAGTGGAGCTCGCGGCGCGGCCGGGGACGGTGCTCGGCGTCCTCGGGCCCAACGGTGCCGGGAAGACTACGGCGGTGCGGATTCTGGCGACGCTGCTGCGGCCCGACGCGGGCCGGGCGGAGGTCTGCGGGCTGGACGTCGTGCGGGGCGCCGCCGAGGTGCGGGAGCGGATCGCCCTCACCGGGCAGTACGCGTCCGTGGACGAGGATCTCACCGGCATGGAGAACCTCGTCCTCATCGGGCGGCTCCTCGACATGCGCAAGGCCGGGGCGCGGGCCCGCGCCGCCGAGCTGCTGGAGCGGTTCGAGCTGGCGGAGGACGCCGGGCGGCGGGTGTCCAC
The DNA here is from genome assembly GCF_004348575.1 of Actinomadura sp. 7K534. Taxonomy (NCBI): domain Bacteria; kingdom Bacillati; phylum Actinomycetota; class Actinomycetes; order Streptosporangiales; family Thermomonosporaceae; genus Actinomadura; species Actinomadura sp. 7K534. Next base: position 18,845 of record NZ_SMKB01000125.1, on the reverse strand, counting down.
CTACTCCGGCGGGATGCGGCGCAGGCTCGACCTCGCCGCGAGCATGGTCGGGCGGCCCGCCGTGATCTTCCTGGACGAGCCGACGACCGGCCTCGACCCCGGCAGGCGGGAGGAGGCGTGGCGGCTGATCCGGTCGATGACCCGCGACGGCGGGACCGTCCTGCTGACCACCCAGTACCTGGAGGAGGCCGACGCGCTCGCCGACGAGATCACCGTCATCGACCGCGGGGCGGTCATCGCGTCCGGCACGCCCGCGGAGCTGAAGCGGGTCACCGGCGGGCAGACGATCGTCGTGCGGCCCCGCGATCCGGGGCGGCTCATCGAGGTCGCCGCGATCCTCAACGCGGTGTCGGGCCGCGCCGCCGAGACGCCGCGCAGGGACGTGGTGGGCGTGCCGGTCGGCGAGGACGGGGAGCGCGCGTTCGCCGAGACCGTGCACCGGCTGGAGGCCGCCGGGATAGGCGTCGCCGAACTGTCGCTCCGCCTGCCCAGCCTCGACGAGGTCTTCCTCACGCTCACCGGCCACCACGCGGAGAAGGAGGCGGCATGAGCGAGGCCCAGGGGCGCGACGCGGTCTTGACCGAGGAGCGCCGGGAGTGGGGCACGGTCGAGGGCAGGCGGCCGGAACGGGGTCATCGGCTGGCGCGGCACAGCCTGCTGCTGGCGGGGCGCAGCCTGACCAAGACCCGGCGGAACCCGGGGCTGCTCAGCGACGCGCTGTTCATGCCGATCCTCTTCCTGCTGCTGTTCGTCTACCTGTTCGGCGGCGCGGTCGCCGGGTCGACGCGGGAGTACCTGCAGTACGTCTTTCCCGGCGTCCTGGTGATGACGCTGCTGCTGGTGGGGATGCTGTCGACCGGCCTCAGCATCAACACGGACATCAAGAAGGGCGTGTTCGACCGGTTCCGGAGCCTGCCGATCGGGCGGTCCGCGCCGCTCACCGGCATCGTGCTGGGCGATCTGATCCGCTACGCCGTGGCGGCCTGCGTACTGTTCGCGACCGGCTACCTGATGGGGTTCCGGGTCGAGACGGATGCGGCGTCGGCGGTGGCGGCGGTCGCGCTGTCGACCGCGCTGGGCTTCGCGCTGGGCTGGGTCAACGTGCTGATCGGGGTGCTGATCAAGGAGGAGGTCATCGTCCAGACGGTGGCGTTCCTCGGGATCTTCCCGCTGGCGTTCGGGACGGACATGGTCGTCCCGGCCGAGACGCTGCCGGGCTGGTTGCGGGCGTGGGTCGAGGTCAATCCGGTCAGCTACGCCGTGGACGCCTCGCGCGGGCTCCTGGTCGGCGGGCCCGTCGCGGGTCCGGCGACGGCGACGCTGCTGTGGTCGGCGGGGTTCTTCGCGGTGTTCTGCCCGCTGGCCGTGTACGCCTACCGGCGCCGCGCCTGATCCCGCTCCTGTAGCTGATCCCCCCGTAGCTGGTCCCCCCGTAGCTGATCTCCCCGTAGCTGATCCCCCCGTAGCTGGTCGTCGAGCAGGGCGAGTGCTCCGGGGACGTCCAGCCGGCCGCCGCGGTCGCGGGCGGCGCGGTAGGCGCGCTCGCCGAGCGTCCGGCGCAGCGGCCGGGTCACCAGCACGACGTCCGGGTTGTGCGCGTCGGGCGCCCCCCGCAGCACGGCCGCCGCGCCGAGCAGTGCCGCCGCCGCCCGCGGGTCGGCGGCGGCGCGCAGCCGGGCGGCCGCGTAGCCGGCGACGGCGGCGATCGGGATGTCCGGTGCGCCGACGGCGAGGGTGAGGGCGGTGCGCAGGTGCCGCCGCGCCGCGTCCGGATCGTCGCGGTCGAGCGCCAGCTGGCCCCGCGCGGCCTCCAGCAGCGAGCGGTACTGCGGATAGGACGGGACGCGGTCGAGTTCGCGTTCGGCGGCGTCGTAGTGCTCCTGCGCCTCGGCCGCGGAACCGGCGTGGCGGGCGAGGTCGCCCAGGGCGAGCCGGACGGGCACCAGGTGGCGCGCCGGGGTCCCGGCGCCCGGGGCGACCATCGCGGCCAGCTCGTCCCGCGCCCGCGCCACGTCGCCCGACCGGGCGCGGGCGACGGCGAGCATGACCCGCTGCATGCCGGCGTCGTCCTGTCCCAGCGTGCGCAGGAGCCCGATGGCCTCCTCCAGCGTGGCGATGGCCTCGCCGAACCGTCCGGAGACGGTCTGCGTGTCGGCCGCGAAGGTGAGCGTGAGGGCGAGCCCGGCCCGCTCCCCGGCCTCGCGGAACCCGGCCTCCGCGGCGGCGATGTCCCCGTGGGCCGCGTCCATCTCGCCCCTGTTGCCGTTGTGCATCGCCCGCGTCAGGTACAGCATCGCCCGCGTCCACGGGTCGGGCTCGGGCAGTCGGCGGTCGATCGCGGCCAGGCCGCCCGCGTTGTCGCCGGTGAGCAGCGCGGCGGCGGGCTCGGCCAGCGCGGCCAGGGGGTGCGCGGCGCGCTCGGGAAGCCCGCCGATGAGCGGGTCGTCGCGGGCGTCGCCGCCCGACATCACGGTGTTGAACAGGTAGCCGCCGAGCGCGGCCGCCTCCGCGTCCCCGGGGACGGTCTCGCGGCCCGGCACGTGCAGCGCGGTCCGCAACCGCCGCGCCGCCTCGGCGTGGTCGCCCTGGATCATCCAGAACACCGCCAGCGCCGCGCCGAGGCGCACGGCGGTTCCGGCGTCGCCGCGCTCGGTGGCGAACTGGAGCGCGGCGAGGAGGTTGTCGCGCTCCGCCGCCAGCCGGGGGATCCATTCGAGCTGCTCGGGACGGCGCAGGTGCGGTTCGGCGCGTTCGGCCAGTTCCAGGAAGCACGCGGCGTGCGCGGCCCGGACCCGCCCGGTCTCCCCGGCCTCGGCGAGCCGCTCCCGCCCGTACTCCCGGATGGTCTCCAGCATGCGGAAGCGCGGCTCGGCGCCCTCGACGGCCTGGAGCAGCGACCGGTCGGCCAGCGAGTCGAGGACGTCCAGCGCGTCGGGACGGCCGGTGACGCGGGCGGCGGTGTCCGGGGTGATCGTGCCGGGGAACTCCGCGAGCCGCTCGGCGAACCGGCGTTCCGCGTCGTCCAGCAGGTTCCAGCTCCACGCGACGACCGCCCGCAGCGTCCGGTGCCGCGCGAGCGCCGTGCGGTTCCCGCCGTTCAGCAGGCGGAACCGGTCGCCGAGCCGGGCGGCGAGCTGGTCCAACGGCATCGAGCGCATTCTGGCCGCGGCGAGCTCGATCGCCAGCGGGAGGCCGTCCAGCCGCCGGCAGATCTCCGCGATGGTCGCGGGGTCGCCGGTGAACCCCGGCCGGACGGCCGCGGCGCGCTCGGCGAACAGCTCGGCCGCCGCCGCAACGTCGAGCGGCGGCACGGGGCACAGCGCCTCGCCGTCGACCCCGAGGCGCTCCCGGCTCGTCGCGAGGACCCGCAGGCTGGGGCAGGTGCCGAGCAGCTCGCCCGCCAGCCGGGCGGCGGCCTCCACCACGTGCTCGCAGTTGTCCAGGACGATCAGCGTCTCGTCGGCCGACAGCGCCTCGGCCAGGGTGGTGCCGTCCCGCAGGCCGAGCACGCCCGCGACCGCCCGGGGCACCTCCCCGGGGTCGTCGACCGGCGCCAGCTCCACGACCCACACCCCGCCCGGGAACCGCCCGGCCAGCTCCGTCGCGACCGTGGTGGCGAGCCGGGTCTTCCCGGCCCCGCCGGCGCCGACGAGGGTGACGAGCCGCCCTTCCCAGAGGCGCCGCGCGACCCACGCGCGCTCGTCCTCCCGGCCGACGAAACCGGTCGCCGCGACCCGCAGGTTCCCGCGCACCCGGTCCTGGGGGACGTCCCGCAGAACGGCCAGGTACGCGTCCTGCAACTCGCGTCCAGGGTCGGTCCCCAGCTCCTCGGACAGGACGCCCCGGTACTTCTCGAACACCGCGAGCGCCTCGGCGGACCGTCCCGCCCCGTGCAGCGCCTCGACCAGCAGGACGCGAAGCCGCTCACGCAGCGGGTGCCTTGATGCCAGTTCCTCCAGCTCCGCCACCAGCGGTCCGGGGGCGGCGCCTGTGGCCAGCTCGGCGGACATCCGGTCCTCCGTCGCCGACAGCCGCAGCGCCTCCAGCCGGACGGCCGCCGCGTCCGCGAACGGCACACCGGCCGCGTCCGCGAGAGCGTCCCCCCGCCAGAGGCTCAGGGCGTCCCGCAGCAGCGGCACCGCGAGCTTGGCGTCCCCGCCCCGCAGCGCTTCGCCGCCGTGCCTGGCCAGCCGCTCGAACTCCGCCGCATCCACCGACTCGGCATCGAGGACGTAGCCGCCGGGAACCGAACGCAGCGACCCCGCGGGCAGGCACCGCCGCAACCGCGAGACGAGCGCCTGCAACGCGTGCACCCGGTCCTTGGGTCCGCCGTCCGGCCAGAGCGACTCCACGAGGGCGTCGACGGTGACCGTCCGCCCCGCTTCCAGCGCCAGCCTGGTCAGCAGCGCCCGAAGCCGCGCTCCGCCGACCCGGATGTCCTCGCCCCGGTCCGTCACGACCAATGGCCCAAGGACTCCGACCCGCATTCATCCATAGTGCCGGAAAGGGCGGCGGGCCGGCGGACGCCTCAGAAGCCCGGACCGCCGACGGGCGTGACGTGGTCGAGTGCGGTGAGATCGTCGCCGTCCAGCGGTTCGCCGGCGCGGAGGCGCTCCGGCTGCTCGGCACGTGGGCCGCGACGCGGGACGCCGCCGGGCCGGCCGACCAGACCGGAGCCCCGCGCTTCGAGCCGGACGTCAAGGCCCGAGGGACGCGTTGAGGCGCGCGGCCTGGCGGGTCAGGTGGTCGCGTTCGGCGAGGGTGGGAGCCTTGTGGGCCGCCTCGGCGTACAGGCGCGCCGCCGTCACCGGGTCGCCGTCGCGTTCGTGGAGGTATGCCGCCACGGCGGTGTAGCGGGGCAGGGAGTCGTCCAGCTCCGCCAGGGCCTTCAGGCCGGCGCGCGGGCCGTCCGCCTCGCCCACGGCCACCGCGCGGTTGAGCCGGACGACCGGGCTGCCGGTCAGCCGCACCAGCTCGTCGTACCACTCGACGATCTGCACCCAGTCGGTCTCCTCGGCGGTGAGCGCGTCGGCGTGGAGGGCGGCGATGGCGGCCTGGGCCTGGAACTCGCCCAGCCGGTCGCGGGCCAGGGCGGCCTGGAGGATCTCGATGCCCTCGGCGATCATGCCGGTGTCCCAGCGGCTCCGGTCCTGGTCGGCGAGCGGCACGAGGCTGCCGCCGGGCGCGGTGCGGGCGGCGCGCCGGGCGTGGTGGAGCAGCATGAGCGCGAGCAGCCCCGCCACCTCGGGATGGTCGATCGCCGCGGCGAGCCGCCGGGTCAGCCGGATCGCCTCGGCGGCCAGGTCGACGTCCCCGGAGTAGCCCTCGTTGAACACCAGGTAGAGGACGCGCAGCACGGTGCCGACGTCGCCGGGCCGGTCGAACCGCACGCCGGACACGGTGCGCTTCGCCCGGCTGATGCGCTGCGCCATGGTCGCCTCGGGCACCAGGTACGCCCGCGCGATCTGCCGGGTGGTCAGCCCGCCGACGGCGCGCAGCGTGAGCGCGACCGCCGACGACGGCGTCAGCGACGGGTGCGCGCACAGGAAGTAGAGCTGGAGCGTGTCGTCAACGCCGGACGCGGGACCCGGCGGCGGCTCCTCCTCGACGGCGTCCTCCCGGCGGCGGCGCGCGGTCTCCGCCTTGGTCGCGTCGAGGAACTTGCGCCAGGCCGCGGTGATCAGCCAGCCCTTGGGGTCCCGCGGCGGGTCGTCCGGCCAGACCCGGATCGCCTCGACCAGGGCGTCCTGGACGGCGTCCTCGGCCGCCGCGAAGTCGGCTCCGCGGCGGACGAGGATCGCCAGGACGTGCGGTGTGAGGCTGCGCAGCAGAAGCTCGTCCACCTGGCAGGTCACTCCGTGATCGTGGGGGGCGCGGTGAAGATCGGGCGCAGCTCCAGCCACTCGTGGATCGGCTCGCCGCCCGCGCCGGGCGCCGCCGACAGCTCCGCGGCCAGCTCAAGCGCCCGCTCGTAGCTGTCCACGTCGATCACCATCCACCCGGCGATGAGGTCCTTGGTCTCGGCGAACGGCCCGTCGGTGACCGGCGGGCGGCCCTCGCCGCCGTACCGGACCCACGTCCCGTCGGGCCCGAGCGCCCGCTCGTCGACGAACTCGCCGGTCTCCTGCAGCCGGGTCGCGAAGTCCGCCATGTACTGGATGTGGGCCGTGATCTCCTCCGGCGTCCACTTCTCCATCGGCACGTCGTTGACCGCCGCCGGGGCGCCGCGGTAGTGCTTCAGCAGCAGGTACTTGGCCATCGTGATTCTCCTCGGTGTCGGAGCGACCCTCTCGGCCGCCTTCGCCACGGAGACGAAGCCGGCCGCGGGTTCTCGACATCGCCACCAGATTTTTTCGCAGCCGTCCGTCCATGATGCCCAGCCGCGGGGATCAGGAGCGTCGGCGTCCGCGGATCCACCTCCACGTGACCACGATCACCACCAGTCCCAGCGAGTTAAGCAGCGACTCGGCGAGGCCCCGCTGGGCGGGACGCCGAAGTCGTAGCCGAAGAAGAGAGCCGCGACACCAGTGCCCACGAAGACCGCACCGATGAGCAGGGCTCCGCAACCGTGGAAGTAGTGGTCGCGTGAAAAGCGCGTGCATGGAAGTGGTCCACACGGCATGCCCCTTCCGCTCCCGGCATTCTCCGGTGGGCATCGCGGGCCGCAAGGCGGCGGTTGACCTCAAGTTCGGTTCAGGAAATAGCGTCGCGGGCGTTGGTGGAGGAACTTTACGGAAGGTGCCGCGATGACACTTGGTCTTGGGCCCATAGGCGTGACCCTCGACGTGCGTGACGGGGGCGGGCATCTCGATGACGCCGTCATGCTGGAGAAGCTCGGGTACTCGGCCGTCTGGATCGCCGGGGGCCAGCTGTCGACGCTGGACCCGCTGCGGGACGTCGTCCGGGCGACCGGGACGATCCGGGTGGGCAGCGCGATCATTCCCGCGCGGGTGCACCCGGCCGAGGACGTGGTCGCGCTCCGCCGCGAGCTGGAGGCCACCGATCCTGGACGGCTGATCACCGGGCTCGGCGGGGTGCACGGTGAACGGCCGCTGCGCACCATGAACGAGTACCTCGACCGCCTGGACGCGGCCGACCCGCCGGTCCCGGCGGAGGCCCGGATCTTGTCGGCGCTGGGGCCGCGGATGCTGGAGCTGGCCCGCGACCGGGCGGCGGGGGCGCTGACGCTGCTGGTCAACCCGGAGTACACCGCGCACGCCCGGGAGATCCTGGGCTCCGAGGCGACCATGGCCGTGATGGAGTACGTCGTCCTGGAAAGCGATCCGCAACGGGCCAGGGACACGGTTCGCGGCCCCATCGGGTTCCTGACGCAGGTCGGCGGCTACCCGCAGAACCTGCGCCGGATGGGGTTCACCGAGGACGACATCGCCGGGCCCAGCGACCGCCTGCTCGACGACCTGGTCGCCTGGGGCGACATCGACGCCGTCGCCGCGCGGGTGAAGCGCCACCTGGACGCGGGCGCCGACCAGGTCGTCCTCTCCGTGCAGCCCACCGACCCGGACACCGTCCCCCACGCGGAGTGGCGCGCATTGGCCGACGCCCTCATCGGCTGAGGGTCAGACGTCCGGCATCAGGCTTCCTCGGGGTCGCGGCCCACGGCGTGGCGGCCGCCGTCCACGGGGAGGACGGCGCCGTTGACGAAGCTCGCCTCGGCGGAGAGCAGGTAGGCGACGGCGGCGGCCACCTCGTCCGGTCGTCCGACCCGGCCGACCGGGTGGAGCAGGCGCATCTCGTCCTCGATGCGCGCGGCCTCGGCCGGGGTCTGGCGGCCGAGGAAGGTCTCGTAGCGTTCCGTCGTGATCGAGCCGAGCGCCACGGCGTTGGTCCGGATGCCGTGCGGGCCGTGGTCGACGGCCAGGGCGCGGGTGAGGGCCTCGGTGGCCGCCTTCGCCGTCGCGTACGGCAGGGAGCCGCGCACCGGCCGCTGCGCCTGGTGGGACGACACGTTCACGATCGCGCCGCCCGTCCCCGCGTCCCGGAAGCGGCGCACGGCCGTCACGCAGCCGATCACCGCGGGATCGAGGTTCAGCGCGATCAGGTCGAGGAGTTCGGTCCCGGACGGGTCCGCCACGTCGCGGAAGACGGCGGCGTTGTTGACCCAGCCCGCGAGCGTCCCCGCCTCCTGCGCCAGGTCGGCGGCCCGCTCCGCGACGCTCTGGTCCGCGGCGCTGCCCACGACCGGAGTCACGTCGGCGTTGCCGCGCGTCCACTCGACCGCGGCCGGGTCCAGTTCGATGACGACGACCTTGCCGCCGTCGGCCAGCAGGCGTTCGACGATGGCCCGGCCGACGCCGCGTCCGCCACCGGTCACCACGTAGGACTCGCTCACTATCGCCCCTCTCTCGTGCGGTTCCCCCGATCTTCCGCGCCGCCGCGGCCCTGTGTCAGTCTGTCGGCGTGATCACGGTGCGGCGGGTGTGGCTGATCAGGCATGGGCAGAGCGAGTCGAACGCGGGGCTGCCGACCAACGGGCCGGGGGCGTCGCCGCTGACCGAGCGGGGGCGGCGGCAGGCCGCGCGGATGGCCGAGACGTTCACCGAACCGCCCGCGCTCATCGTCAGCTCCCCGTTCCTGCGCGCCCGGCAGACCGCGGAGCCGACCATGGAGCGGTTCCCCGAGGTGCCGCACGAGGAGTGGCCCGTCCAGGAGTTCACCTTCCTGGGACGGCTGCACGGCCCGCAGACCACCGGTGAGCAGCGGCGGCCCTTCGCCGACGACTACTGGCGGCGGCTCGACCCGGCCTACGTCCACGGCCACGACGGGGAGTCGTTCCAGGCGCTGATCACGCGCGCCCGCGCCTTCCTCGACCGCCTGGCCGAACGTCCGGCGGACGGGCCGGTGGCGGTGTTCACGCACGGCGTCTTCACGAAGGCGGTGGTGTGGTCGCTGCTGAGCGGGGTCACCGAGCCCGACGCCGCCGCGATGCGGGCCTTCCGCGACTTCCAGGGGCTTTACGACGTTCCGAACTGCTCGATCGTCGAGCTCTGGCGTCCCAGCGGGCCCTACGGGTGGCGGGTCGCCGCCGGGGCGACGATGCACCTCGCCGAGACGTTCAGCACGCCCGCGACCGCGTCCCACGCGCGCTTCGACTAGCGGGTCGGGATGCCGGGGTTAGACTTCTTCGTGCGGATGGTTCACCCGGGTCCAGCGAGGACGCGGGTGTCGTAAGAGGGAACCCGGTGCGAATCCGGGACTGCCCCGCAGCGGTGAGCGGGAACGACCGCCGTCATCACGCACTGGGCCCGCGCGGCCTGGGAAGCGACGGCCAGTAGGACGCCTCGGGAGAGGCGGTGCCCGCGAGTCCGAAGACCTGCCTCCGCCCGTGTACCGGCCGGTACACGGCGGTCGGCGGCCTCGCGGGAAGGTCTGCGGCACGGCATCGTGCGCACTCCCTTCTTGCGGGCCGCCCCTGTGGCACAGCGAGGGAAGCCGCCATGAGCACAGCCATGAAGACCACGATTCTCGGATACCCCCGGATCGGGGCGCGCCGGGAGTTGAAGTTCGCCACCGAGGACTACTGGGCGGGACGCGCCGGCGCCGACGCGCTCGCCAAGACCGGCGCCGACCTGCGCGCGGCGGGCTGGAACGAGCTGCGCGACGCGGGCCTGGACGCGATCCCGTCGAACACGTTCTCCTTCTACGACCAGGTCCTCGACACGAGCGTGCTGGTCGACGCGGTCCCCGACCGGTACCGGCAGCTGACCGGGCTCGACCGCTACTTCGCCATGGCGCGGGGCGTGCAGGACGTCCCGCCGCTCGAAATGACCAAGTGGTTCGACACGAACTACCACTACATCGTCCCCGAGCTGGGGCCGGACACCCGGTTCCGGTTGGCCGAGGGCGCCGCCGCGAAGCCGCTGGCCGAATACCGGGAGGCCAAGGCGCTCGGCATCGAGACGCGTCCGGTGCTCGTCGGGCCGCTCACGTACCTGCTGCTGGCGAAGCCCGCCCCGGACGCGCCGGAGGGCTTCCGGCCGCTCGACCTCCTCGACGGGCTCGTCGACGTGTACGCCGAGGTCCTGGAGCGCCTGGCGGGGTCGGGGGCGGCGTGGGTGCAGCTGGACGAGCCAGCCCTCGTCGCCGACCGCACCGAGGAGGAGATCGACGCCCTCGCCCGCGCCTACACGCGGCTCGGGCGGCTGACCAGCAGGCCCCGCCTGATGGTCGCGACGTACTTCGGGACGATCGGCGCCGCCGCGTTGCAGCGGCTGGCCCGCAGCCGCGTCGAGGCGGTCGGGCTGGACTTCGTCGCCGGTCCCGGCAACCTCGACGTCCTCGCCTCCGTCGGCGGCCTCCCGCGCAAGACGCTCGTCGCGGGCGTGGTGGACGGCCGCAACGTGTGGCGCGCCGATCAGCGGCGGGCCAGGGCGACGTGCGCCTCGCTGCTCGGGCTCGTCGATCAGCTGGTGGTCAGCACGTCCTGCTCGCTGCTGCACGTCCCGATCGACCTGGAGGCCGAGACCGCGCTGGACCCGGACGTCCGGGGACGGCTCGCGTTCGCCCGGCAGAAGGTCGCCGAGGTCATCGCGGTCGGACGGGCCCTCAGCGAGGACGTCCCGGCCGCGGCGGAGACACCGCAGCGCACTGCGGAGACCCCGGCGGCCGCGGGGATCGACCGGGGCGTCCGCGAGCGGCTGGACTCGATCGGCGACGCGCGGCGCGGCGACCGCGGCACCCGGTTCGCCGCCCAGCGGGACGCGCTCGGCCTGCCCGAACTCGCCACGACCACCATCGGCTCGTTCCCGCAGACCCCCGAGATCCGCCGGGTCCGCGCCGACCGCCGCGCCGGGCGCATCACCGCGGCGGAGTACGAGCGGGCGATGAAGGACGAGATCGCCCGCGTCATCGCGCTGCAGGAGGACCTCGGCCTCGACGTCCTCGTGCACGGCGAGCCGGAGCGCAACGACATGGTGCAGTACTTCGCCGAGCAGCTCGACGGGTACGCCGCGACCGAGCACGGGTGGGTGCAGTCGTACGGGACGCGCTGCGTCCGCCCGCCGATCCTGCACAGCGACGTCGCGCGGCCCCGGCCGATGACCGTGCGGTGGGCCACGTACGCGCAGTCGCTGACGAGCAGGCCGGTCAAGGGGATGCTGACCGGCCCGGTGACGATGCTCGCGTGGTCGTTCGTCCGCGACGACCAGCCGCTCGCCGAGACGGCCCGGCAGGTCGCGCTGGCGCTGCGGGACGAGATCGCCGACCTGGAGGCGGCCGGGATCCGGATTATCCAGGTCGACGAGCCCGCGCTGCGCGAGCTGCTGCCGCTGCGCGCCGCCGACCGGCCCGCGTACCTGGACTGGGCGGTCGGCGCGTTCCGGCTGGCCACGTCGGGCGTCGCCGACACCACCCAGATCCACACGCACATGTGCTACTCGGAGTTCGGCGAGATCATCGGCGCGATCGGCGCGCTGGACGCCGACGTCACCAGCGTGGAGGCGGCCCGCTCGCACATGGAGCTGGTCGGCGACCTGCGCGCCGCCGGGTACGCGAACGGCATCGGGCCCGGCGTGTGGGACATCCACTCGCCCCGCGTGCCCACCGCGGGCGAGATGGAGGAGAACCTGCGGCGCGCGCTGCGGGCCGTCGAGCCGGCGCGGCTGTGGGTCAACCCCGACTGCGGGCTGAAGACCCGCGGCTACCCGGAGACGGAGGCGTCGCTGCGGAACCTGGTGGCGGCGGCGCGGCGCGTCCGGGAGGACGTGACCGGCTGAGCAACCGGCTGAGCAACCGGCTGCCGTGACCGGCCGGCCGAGTGGTTCAGGGCCGGGTCGCCCCGAAAGGGGCCACGTGGCCTGACCGTCCCCCCCGTACGGTCAGGCCACGTGGACGTCGTCCATCGCCTCGCGGAGCCGGACGATCTGCTCGCCTACCTCGGTGATGTCGGCGACCGGGAGTTCGCCGGCCTCCCCGGTGCGGGCGCGCCAGTGGAACGTCCCGTCCTCGCACCGCACCCACAGGTCGTCGCAGGACAGGACGGAGACACCCGGCTCGTGCCTGGTCGAGAAGCGGTCGATGCCGCGCTGGACGAGCAGCGAACGCAGGACCTGCACGGCCTGCGCCTCGCCCCGCGGCGTGCGGACATGGCGGCGGGTGCGCGCCATGCGGGTGCGCGGGATCGGCAGGGCGAACCAGGTGGCCTTGCCGCGCAGGGCCGGGGAGCCGAGCCGGGACCGGGACGGGTGGTGCCCCCACCGGCCCTCGGCGAGGATGTCGATGATCTCCAGGCCGCGGCCGCGCTCGCGCATCCGGCAGGTGCCGCCCGGGTGCCCGCGCCATTCCCTGAGCGTGTCGAACGCCTTGACGACCAGCTCGTCGTGGCCGCGCCCGTCGCCCCTCTGGTAGACCCAGAGTTCGGCGTTGGAAGGCCCGCTCACGGGGATGGCGTGGTCCAGGACGTTGGTGGCGAGTTCGCTGACCATCAGGGAGACGTCATCGACGTCGTCGACCGACAGCCCGAGTGCTGGGAGCAGACCCGTGACGTGTGCGCGCGCCACGGCCGCGATGGTCTCGTCCCCTGGCAGGGGTAGTGCCGCGCAGCCGCCGGTCTCGAGTCTCCAGGGAATTCCGCGAACCGTCGCGGTCTCCGTCATGACGCCACCCTCAGTGTTCACGGAGTCCTGCCGCCGCCTATTCGCATTTCCGACAATCGCGACATGAATCCTCATGGTTCGCGAGTCGCTATGTGTGATTCACAGATCCAAGCTTCGCACATTCCCGGCCGGGAGACCCGGCACACGACGAAGGTGGTACGAGCACGATTGAGACGTTCACTAATGCACCTGAAGCCATACAAAACGAGTTCTCCATCGGGTACAGCGAGCGCGTACCGGCGGAGCGGGGACCGGCCGGCGCCGGCGCTGTAGCGTTGAGGACGCCTGAGAGAGGGCCGCACACGTGAAAGGTCCCCCAGGGGTGCAGCCCTGGGGGACCCGGTGTGCGGCCCGATCAGTGCCCAATCCTTCGGGCCTGATCCTTAAGCCCGATCAGCGGTCGTAGCGGCCCGCTCGCACGTCGTCGAGGAACGCGGCGAACACGGGCCGGGCCACGACGTGCGCCCCAGCCTCGGGCGTCCTGCTGTCGCGCAGCCCGGTGGCCGTCTCGAGGTCGGCGACCTCGACGCAGCCTCCGTTGCTGCTCGCACTGGCGGCGGCCTTGAACCACCGTGCCTGAGAGAGGTCCATACGCTCCTACTCCAGCGTCTACTCCAGCATCGCGATCATTTTCTCCAGGTGCTCCGCAGTGTCGGCGGGACTCAGCGCCGCCGCGCGGATCTGCTCGAAGATGCGGTCATAGGCCTCCACTTTTCCGGGGGTGTCGATCTCCTGGATGTCGGCGTCGTTCTCGAGGAAGACCATGGGCGGCTCGTCGCCGGGGAAGCGGAAGATGTTGACCAGGGTCGCCATGCCGGGGTGCAGGCCGTCCGACAGGCGCAGGAGCCGCAGGTCGACGTTGGTGCGCGCGCCCATGCCGAGCAGGTGGCGGAGTTGGGCGCGGCGGTCCCCGGCGTCGCCCCACTCGTACATCAGCGACGCCTCGGTGAGCACGGCGATGAGCATCGGCGCGGTGCCGTCGTCGCGCTCCAGGATCTGCTGCCTGCGCAGCCGCGCCCGCAGCGCCCGCTCGCGCCACTCCGGCGGCTTCGACCCGGACGCGAGCAGCGCCTGCATGTACGGGAGGGTCTGCAGCAGCCCCGGCAGGACCAGCGGCATGATCACCCGGATCTCCCGCGCGTCGCCCTCGTAGCCGGGGAACTCGTTCTCGAACACGTCGGAGTACTCGCGCCACCAGGCCCGCCGCCGCGCGCGCCCGGCCAGTTCCTCCAGCTCGGGGAGGTCGCTTCCCTGGTAGATGCGCGCCAGGTCGCGGATGTCGCTCAGCTCGGGCCGCACCCAGTTGTTGGCCTCGAACCGCCCGACCTTGCCCCGGCCCCAGTTCAGCCGGTCGCACACCTGGTTGGCGGTGTAGCCCGCCTCGACGCGCAGCTCCCGCAGGCGGCGCGCGAGGCCCCGCTTCGCGATCGTGGCTCCGTAAGCCTCGCTCATCGGAACCACCTCCCCTGACATGCGCTCCCCTGACATGCGCTCCGCTGAGACTCGCTCCCTTGACACGCGGCCGACATCATCATACGCCTTCCGAATTTGTGAATCACAGATTTCGGTCAGGACGCGGCGCGGCCCCGGCGTGGTCGAACTCGCCGTTCTTCACGCCGTCCAGGAAGCAGGCCCACTCGTGCTCGTCGAAAACCGAGATGAGCTCCCCTGAAGTGCGCAGAAGTATCCATTCATTGACAAAAGCGACTTCGATCGAGCCCTCGTCCGTTCCCGAGCGCTTCCAGTCCAGCGCGGCCGGGTCGACGCCCAGCTCAGCCGCGGTCGGCTTCCTCATCGCGCCCCTCTCCCCCGAGCGTCGAACCGTGCTCCTCCCACCGTGCTCCTCCCACCGTGCTCCTCCCAACCGTGCCCTGCTCACCCGTGCCCTGCTCGTCCGTGCTCCGCTCACCCTGTCTTCTTCGCCACAGCGCAGTAGCCCCAGCGGGAGCCATCACTGTCGGCCTCTTCCGGGTCCTCGGCCCCCCACAGGCCGACGTAGGTGAGGCTCGCGGCGGCCCCCTCGTACGGCGGGACGATCTCCAGGCCGGTGAAGAAGCGCTCGATCTCCCGGAGACTCCGCGGCCTCGCACCGGCCGTGGACCGCGAGTACACCTCCCGGACCGTACCGACCGCCTTGTCCATCTGCCGGTCGCTGGTGATCGAGGACAGCGCGAGGTAGCTGCCGGGCGCCAGCCGGTCCATGTACTGCCGGATGAGGCCCCAGGGGTCGTCCTCGTCCGGCACGAAGTGGGTCAGCGCGACGGCCAGCAGCGCCACCGGCTCCGTGAAGTCGATCGTCGCCCGGGTCACCTCGTGCCCGAGCAGGCCGTCCGGGTCCCGGAAGTCCGCCGTGATGAACGCCGTCCCGGACGAGTTCGCCAGCAGCCGGTTCGCGTGCGCCGTGACCAGCGGGTCGTTGTCGGCGTACAGGACCCGTGCGTCGGGCGCGACGGCCTGCGCCGCGTCATGGGTGTTGTTCATCGTCGGCAGCCCGGCGCCGATGTCGATGAACTGCCGCACGCCCTGGAGGGCCAGCCACCGGACGGCGCGCTGCAGGAATCCGCGGTTCGCCCACGCCGCGTCCTCGAGTTCCGGCATCTGCTTGCGGACCGCTTCCACGGCCTGCCGGTCGACCTCGTAGTTGTCGGTGCCGCCGAGGATGTAGTCGTACATCCGGGCCGGGCTGGGAACCGTGATGTCCACTCCGGGTGGGGCCTGCTCGGTCTCGCTCACCTTTTGCCTCCGTCGCCGCAACTTGTGATGCACGAATTATGAAACATGTCCCCCTGGCCCGCGATGGTTCCGCGGGGACGAACATCGGCGGGCATCACCCCTCCTCACGCGGGCATGACCCGGCAATCGAAGCACTCGGGGGAGGAACGATTATGAAAACCGCGCCACATCTCGCGCTCGGGCAACTGACGATGCAGTTCATCGGCAACGCGACGGCGCTGCTGCGCTGCGGGCCGTTCACGCTGCTCACCGACCCGAATTTCCTGCATCGCGGGCAGCGCGCATACCTCGGAAACGGGCTGACCACGCGTCGTCTCACCGACCCCGCGCTGCGCATCGAGGAACTCCCGCGGTTGGACGCGGTCGTCCTCTCCCACCTGCACGGCGACCACTGGGACCGGGTCGCCCGCGCCAAGCTCGACCGGGGCCTGCCGATCGTCACCACCCCGCACGCGGCCCGGCGCCTCCAGGGATTGCACCGGTTCCGCCACGCGGTCGGCCTGCGCACGTGGGAGTCGCACACCCTCGTGAAGGACGGGGCGCAGCTGCGCATCACGTCCATGCCCGGCCGGCACGCGCCCGGCCCCGCGCGGCTGCTCCTCCCGCAGGTGATGGGCAGCCTGCTGGAGTTCGGCCCGGCCGGGGGTGATGCCCAGACCGGCGTCCAGTTCCGGCTCTACATCACCGGCGACACCCTGATGTTCGACGGAATCCAGCAGATCAGCCGCAGAAATCCCGCCATCGACCTGGCCATCCTCCATATGGGCGGCACAAAGCTGCCCGGCGGGCTCATCGTCACCATGGACGCGGCACAAGGCGCCGACCTTCTGGAGACGATCCGTCCCGCGAATGCCGTCCCGGTGCACTACGACGACTACACCGTGTTCACTTCGTCACTGGACGACTTCCGCCGGGAACTCGACCGGCGCGGCCTGGCGGGAGAAGTCACCTTTGTCGAGCGCGGCCGGACCCACACTTTCACCCACGCCCTATAGCACCTCCCTATACCCCCCCTATACCCCCTACGCTGGCACTTTCTCGGGAGATGTCGCCGGGGCGTCCCACTCGATGGTGTAGCGCTGCTCCGGGCCGAGGGTCTTCTCCGGGTTGAGGAACGTCTTCATCATCAGCGGCATCATCAGCTTCATCATCTTCTTGGCGACGGGCCCCATCGTCTTGCTGTTGTTGGTCTTGTTGCCCCGGTCGATGACCTTCTCGACCCGCGTGCGGCGCAGCCGCTCGTAGGCGGCGAAGGCGCTCCGCGGGTCGGGGAGGTCGCGCAGGCAGCGGGCGAGCTGCACCGCGCTCTCTATGGCCTGCGAGGCGCCCTGCCCGGAGCTGGACGAAGGCGCGTGCGCGGAGTCGCCGACGAGCACCATCCGCCCGCGGTGCCAGGCCGGCACCTTGGGCATGTTCTCCAGCGAGCCGAGGACGGTCAGGGCGTCGGCGTCGGTGTGCGCGAGGATCTCCCGGCAGGGCGTGTCGCCGGCGTACAGGTCGCGCAACCGCGCGAGCCAGTCGGCCTTGGAGGTCGCGCGCGCCTCCGCCGACGACAGCGGCCGGTCGTGGGGCAGGTTCGCGAACCAGGCGGTGCGGTCGTCGGGCTGCACCCAGTAGCCGAAGAAGCCGCGCGCGCCGAACACGAAGTACGCGGACTCGCGGTCGGCCGGGACCGCGATGTCCGCCGCCGCCCCGAAGTTGAGCAGCCGCGTCGTCTCCGGTTCGGGCGCGGCCGGGTCGATCAGCGTGCGGACGGTGGAGCGGATGCCGTCGGCGCCCACGAGCACGTCCGCGGTCGCGCTGGTGCCGTCCGCGAAGCGGGCGGTGACGCCCTCCGGGGACTCCTCGGCGCCGACGAGCCGCTTGCCGTACTCGACGCGGACGCCCTGGGCCTCCGCCGTCTCGTGCAGGACGCGGCACAGCTCGTCCCGCCACAGCCCGCGGCTCGGCGGCAGCCCCGGCAGGCCCGGGAGGTCGCCGAGCCGCCCGCCGCGCCCGTCGCACAGCTCCGCGCGGGTGAGCGGCTGGCCGATGCCGAGCACGGCGTCCTCCGCGCCGATGACGCGCAGTGCGGCGAGCCCGTTCGGCGCGACGGTGAGCGTGACGCCCACGCCGTCGGCCGCGCTCGGATACGCCTCGTACACGGTCGCCTCGACGCCGGCCTTCCGGAGCGCCATGGCGGTGACCGGGCCGGCGATCCCGCCGCCGATGACCAGTGCCGTCCTCGCTGCAGTCATGATCGGCCCCCAAACTGTTCGTGCCACTTGCGGACGTGGTCCGGGTCCCGCATCGCCTCGATCAGCTCGGCGACGAACCCGGCTTCGGCTTCCAGCAGGGCGGCCCGGTAGCGCTCCTCGACCAGGAACACCCACTCGACGCCCTGGGCGATGGCGGTGTCGGCCCGCCCGCGGATCTCGGTGATCTCGGCGGTCAGCGCGGCGTTCCGCTCGGTGAGCAGCCGGACGGTCTCGTCCGGCGGCAGCACTGCCAGCAGCGACAGCGCGACGCCGAAGTGCGGGTACTCGTGCCGCGGCCGCGCGACCAGTTCGCTCAGCCAGTCGCGCATCTCCGCCCGCCCCTCAGGGGTGAGCGCGTAGACGGTGCGCTCGGGGCGCTGGGTGTCGCGGACGGTCGCCTGCTCGGCGATGAACCCGGCCTTGGCCAGCTGCTTCACCACCATGTAGAGCGAGCCGCGGTTGTACTTGATGTTGCGGTCCTGCTCGCTCTCCTCCAGCCGCCGCGCCAGCTCGTAGGGGTGCATCGGCCCGAGCATCAGCCAGGCGAGCACCGCCAGCGCCAACGGGTTGCCCACCTTGCGCCGCTTCTCCACCGAGTCCACCGAATCCACCGCACCTCTCATAGCCAAGCTCAACTATCCATGCCCAAATAGTCAGTGTCAACTATATGGGGGCAGGGATGCTCCAAGACGAGACCTTTCGATCACCTTTCCTCGCCGAACTTCTCTCGCTGGCGTCGTTCCTGCTGAACCCCGCGACGTCGCCGCCGTTGCACGGCCGGTGACCGGCCATGGCCGGACGGCTGCCCCCGATCCGGGATGCGCAATAGCATGGGGTGATCCCGGTGCAGCGGGTGGCTGCCTTGAGTAGAGGTGAGTGGATGTACCCGTACCCTCAGAGCGGCACCGAGCCCGTCCTGCTGCAGATCGGTGACATGTCCCTGACGAGCACGCACGTGATCCTGCCCCACGGGCAGTACCCGCTGCACGGCGCCCAGTGGACCGTGCACGACTCGACGCAGATCACCGAGAGCATCTCCACGGCGGGCATCATCCTCACCGTCATCTTCGTCTGGTTCTGCCTGCTGGGCCTGCTGTTCCTGCTGATGAAGGAGACCCGCTACCTCGGGTTCGTCTCCATCTCCGTGACCGGCCCCGGCTTCCACCACACCGCCCAGTTCCCGCCCGGCCCGCAGTCGAGCGCCTGGGCCGCCCAGGCGCTCGCCCAGGCCCGCGCCATAACGGCCGCAGCCCCTCCCTACGCC
>NZ_SMKB01000124.1:0-21358 GCF_004348575.1 Actinomadura sp. 7K534 | reverse complement strand
TCCTTGACGAACCCCCCACCGGCGGCAGGCCGCCCCCTCTCCGTCGGCAGACCATCCTCGACCGCCCCACCACCCGTACACCCAACAAGCAGCACAAGCCCAGAGAGGAACGCAGCAAGGGACAGGACGAGGCGCATCGATCACCCGTATGAGTTAAGAGCTCTTTAGAACGCTGGCGAAGTTCCGAAAGTCACCACGATCGATGAGGAGCTTGGAGCCATCAGGATGCTTGCTGTCACGGATTGCAACAGTATTGGCAATGGCGGCTATTTCCACGCACGCGTCCCCGTCCTCATGACTGCGAGATGGCTTGCGCCACGCCAAGCTGCCCGAGGTTGATATAGTCACAGCTTCCCCAGCATAGGGTGAAACATTTCTACAAACCTTTGATCGCTTCAGCAAGGCGCCGAAACTCGCCGCGACTCACAAATACTCTGGGGCCGCCGGGATCCTTACTATCGCGAACAGCAACGATACGTGACACTAGCGCAATCTCGACGCAGGCGTCACCCTGTTCGCTACTGCGAGAAGACTTGCGCCATTTAACTTCACTCACGTCCATCTTTCGTCTATCACCTTTCTGATCAAGAGTCGCGTTTCTCTTACGTTTAACGCTTCCGATTGCAGAATCACGAAGGTTTCATTTGCCACTGCAATCTCATCAGGGTCGGTCGTTGTCTCACCTCCCCACGCCTTGATCGCATACGCGACCTGCTTATGATCTGGGCGAGTGGCGACATGGAACGATCCCCAGACGTTTCTGATGTACCGAATCGGAGCAACCTGCAACTGCACCTTTCCACTCAAGGACAGTTCGTACAGATACTCCAACTGCTCCTTCATCACTTCCGGCCCTCCAACTTCACGATAGAGAACCGTCTCGTCCATGATGATGGAGACGACCGGGGGTGGATTGCGATACAGAATCTCCTGCCGTCGCATCCGGTTTTCGACGGCATCCTCGTCTCTCAAGAGAACGCGGGCATAGGCTTCCTTCTGCAACAGCCCAGGCACCAGTCGCTCCTCATAGGCGCGAACCATGATCGCGGACTGCTCGGCCTTCGGATAGCTAGCGAAGTGCTTGGGGTACTTGTCGGACTTGATCGATTCTAGTAGTTCGTCCCAGGCTTCGACGAGGGTCGTACCGGCTTTGAGTGCACGGTCGAGCCGAAGAGCCATATCCCGGCGACAGCGTGTCCGCCCAGCCTCGATCTGGGTGATGTAACTGCGCGTCACGTTCACCAGGTCAGCAAGGCGCTGCTGATTGAGGCCCGCAGCCTTGCGAAGGCGCCTGACCTCGGCACCAAAACTCAAGAACTCGGGCTTGATCCGGTTCTGCATCGGCCTGACGCCTCTCGTTGAGGGGGTTACTACCGAGGGCAGTGCTTGTGAGTGATCTGAAACTGCTTCGCAGGTACCCGGGAATCGTACGCCGCCCTATGGCTGGATGGTGTTCGTTCGATTACACAGGGTGATAGTTGCGGGTACTTCCGGGTATGGCGGATTGGCCCCGTTTGTTATCAGCCCTTCGTCCAGGCTGGAGGGGTTTGCCGATGCCTGCGGTCATGCTCGCGCCAGAGGCGCCGCCGCTCGTTCTCGATCCGTCCGACGCGGCGCCCGCGAAAGCGCGCCGCTACCTCACCGACCGGTTCCGCGAACTCGGGCACGACGACGACTACGTCGGGCGGCTCGTGGTCACCGAGCTGGTCACTAACAGCTACAAGCATGTAGGGAGCGGGCACATCATCGTCCGGATCTTCCCGGACGCACGCGAGCCGCTCACCGTCATCGAGGTCTGGGACGAGAGCCGCGCCCTCCCCGTCGTCCAGGGCGAGGACGACGACGCGGAGAGCGGGCGCGGCCTGCTGCTGATGGCGCAACTAGTCCACGACTGGGGCGTCCGCCTGCTCAACGAGGAAGGAAAGATCACATGGGCTCGCTGCGCCCGCTGAACGCCCGCCTACTGCGATGGCGGACCCGGCTGGGACGCGCGACGGCGATCCGGAACCTCGATCTCCTCGCCGTCGCCGTCCAGGCCAAGAGCTACCGCTACGTGAAGCTCTACCAGGCTGACGAGCTTCCGGCCCGTCCACCGCTGCTCTGGGTGTTCGCGTTCAGCCCTGACGACCACGTCCGCGTCGCGGTGAGCGTCCATGCCACACAAGGGGGCGGCTGGGCCTACTACGACGCCGGACGAGGGCGGTGCGGCTACCTCTCCCCCTGCGGCGACACCAAGCGAGCTGCCGCCCACGTCGACGCGCTCCTCAAACACCGCATGTTCCCGTCCACCTGGTAACCCGCCACCAGAGAGCCATCACGATGATCCACCCACCTGAGCCCCGGCACGTCCGACCGCCCGCCGGGCACCCCACGACAACCTCACCACCACCCCCACTGGAACTGGACCTCGGGAATAGCGGACGGCGTCCACGATCGCGGACTTGATGCGTTCGTGGGTGCGGTACGCCGCCCGATCCTCCTCCCAGCCGGTGACGCGCTCCGGAGGCATGGCGGCGGCCCACCGCGCGGTGAGGGTCATCTCCTCGTCCGGGAGGTAGCCCATTTTGTGGAGGTGGACGGCCAGGTCGTAGACGGGGTCGCCCAGAGGGCGAGTTCCCAGTCGAGGAATGTGGTCGAGCCGTCGCCGACGATCATGTTGCAGCCGTGGACGTCGGCGTGCACGCAGGTGAAGGGGCGGGGGTGAGGCGGCGCCACAGGTCGTCCATGGGTGCGAGGGATCTCCCGAGGCGAGGGCGGCACTCGTCTCCGCCCGGCGGGGATCGGACGGCAGCGTGTTTCTGGCCCGACGATAACGCGTCGTCGTCCGAGCGGCGCCGGATGAGCACCCGGCCGCCGGTTCTTGCCGATTTGGAGTGGTTTCAGGACGCCGAACCCGCGTATCCACGTGTGGTTACTGGCAGCCACAGGTATCTCTCCTGCGGTTTTCCTGCACACTAGGAGTTGAGAGTGTCTCTGATGAGAGGTCAGGAGCGCGATGCTGCTGAGTTTCCGTGTAGCGAACCATCGGTCGCTGCGGCATGAGCAACAGCTGCTGCTCACGCCGTCCTACGCCGCCGACGCGCCGGCCGATGCTCCGTGGGAGGCCCTGCCCGTCGCGGGGATCTTCGGCGCCAACGCCTCCGGCAAGTCCAACGTGATCGACGCTTTGCAGTACATGGCCGCGATGGTCGGCCGGTCATTCAGAGAAAGCGAGCCGGGCGGGGGTGTTGAACGTCACCCCTTCGCACTCGATCCGGAGGCATTGGAAGAATCGTCGACATTTGTCGCGGATATGATCATTGATGGCGTTCGTTACACCTATGGGTTCGCCGTCGACGATGTTCGTATCGTTGAAGAGTGGATGTACAGCTACCCGCACAAGAGGCCGCGGGAAATCTTTCGTCGAGAGCTGGACACATTTCACTACGGTGACCATTCACCCCATGCGTTGAGACAGGCAGAGCAGCTCACTGAGCCGAACGTACTCTTCCTCTCTGTCGCGGTGCGCTCGAAACAGCGTATTCTACTCCCCGTTTATGAATGGTTCAAGCAGATCGAGTGGCGCACAACGCGAGATCTCGTGATGCCCTACATCATGGAAGGGTGGACGTCTGACGACGATTCCAGCCTGAAGCGTATCGTAACGCTCCTGCGCGCGGCAGACATAGGAATCGAAGACGCGGTGGTCGTCGAAGAGAGCGAAGAAGAGTATGTTGCGCGCATGAGCAGGCGTCGCCGCAGTCCAGCACAAAAAGATACGCCCAGAAGAAAACGACTTTCCTTCCAGCATAGGGGTGTCGATGGCGGGGCAGCACTGAAGATGCGGGAGCAGTCCACGGGCACTCAGTCCTTGTACTGGCTGGCGCAGCCTGCATTCAAAGCACTCGACCGAGGTGTGCCGTTCATCGTGGACGAACTCGATTCCAGTTTGCACCCGTTTTTGACGGCGCAATTGATCAAGCTGTTCTCCGAACCTGAAAGCAATCCGCACGGTGCTCAATTGATCTTCACGAGCCATGACGTGTCGCTGCTGGGACGGATCCAGGGAGAAGAGGTCCTCAAGCGGGACCATATCTGGTTCACCGAGAAGGACGAGTGCGGCGCCACGGAACTATTCCCCGTATCAGACTTCAATCCGCGTAGGGACGAGAACCGGGAACGTCGGTACCTCGCGGGCCGCTATGGGGCCGTGCCAGTGCTGAGAGACGAACTGTTCGCCGCCGCACTCGCGGCTCGAGAGGAAGACAGCCCTGATGCCCCCGAAGAGTCCTAAACGCGCGAGGCGAACGACTCAGCCGGGGAAGGTCGGACGGCAGACCAATCTCGAACGACGGCCCAGCGGATCCCGGGAAGAGCGGCTCAGCTTTCTCCTGGTGTGCGAGGGGAAGACCGAGAAGGGTTACTTCACGGGTATGCGGACGTGGCGGGGACCGCAGCTTGCCGTCGACGCGCCACAGCGCGATCACCGCGGTCTGGTCCGTGAGGCCGGAGCCCGCCGCTCGGACGAATATGACGAGGTCTGGTGCGTCCTCGACACGGAACTAGACGATCAACTCGTCCAGGATCTCATCCAAGAATCGCGAAGGTTGGAAGTCAACCTCGCGCTAACGTCCCCCAGTTTCGAGTTCTGGCTGATTCTTCACACTAGGGGGTACAGCCGGCCTTTTCAGTCTGCGCGGGAGGCGGAGAGGGAGTTGAAGGCGATACGCCCCGGCTGGTCGAAGGCCACGACGAAGTTCGAGGACTTCGAAGACGGCCTCGATGACGCCTGTGACAGGGCGCGCAAGCTCCACAACGGCGATGGTTCCCCGCCCAACCCGTCAAGTGCCGTTTGGCGGCTGGTAGAAGCGATCCGCCGGGGTGGAGAGCAGGACGGCGGCCACGGCTACAGCCCTCGCGAGTGATCGCTTCATGCCTGCACCATGCCACCCCCCGACTTGACCAAGGCTTGCTGGCAAGCTTCTTCGGCCGGGCGACTGCGTTCGCATTGCGGGCGTCCGTAGGAAGCGAGATCGAACTTCTTGGCTCCCGCTCGGGTCATAGGTGAACGACGCATCCTGTGAAATCCGCCGAGCGGGAGGCTGTGCATGGATTACTTCATCATCCTGATGATCGCGGCGAGTGCCGTTGTCGCTGGAGGGGTCGCCTTCGCGGTCACGCGTGAGGATCTCCGTAGTGAGGGCAGGGTGGCGGCTTCGGTGGCCTGCGCCCTCCTCGTGGGGGCCGTCTCCCTGTTCATTCCGTATCTGCCCGTGCTCGCATTTCTGGGCACGGTGGTCGCCTATCTCGTGTTGCGGCGGCTTTTCTCGGCGGGGCTCGCGCTTGCCGCTTCCGGAGTCGTTCTGCTCGCCGGGTGCTCGTTCTCCGTGCTGCTCATGATGGCCGCGCTGGAGACCATGTAATTCGGGCGGCGGTCAGTAACGCGGAACGGCCCCCGCCGGGAGGCGGGGGCCGTTGCGCGTTACGGGGTCAGAAGGACTCTTCGGGGAGGTCCATCAGGTCGAGGGTGGTGGACTCGGTGGTGGCGCGGTCGGCGGCCAGGCGGGGCAGGACGGTCTGGCAGAAGAACTGCGCGGCCGCGATCTTGCCGTTGTAGAACGCCTTGTCGGAGTCGGAGACTCCGCCGCCGCCGAGGGCGGTGAGCGCCACCTCGGCCTGGCGGCAGAGCAGCCAGCCGACGATGAGGTCGCCGAGGGCCATCAGGAGACGGGTCGCGTTGAGCCCGATCCGGTACAGCTCCTTCGGGTTCTCCATCGAGCCGAGCGCCCAGCCGACCATCGGGTCGACGATGCCCTGCACGTCGTCCAGGGCGCGGCCGAGGAGGGCGCGCTCGTTCTTCAGCCGGCCGTTGCCGGCCTCCGACTCGACGAAGGCCCTGATCTCGCCGGCGAGCACCTTCAGCGCCTCACCGTTGTCCCGGAGGATCTTGCGGAAGAACAGGTCCTGGCCCTGGATCGCGGTGGTGCCCTCGTACAGGGTGTCGATCTTGGAGTCGCGGATGTACTGCTCGATCGGGTAGTCCTGCAGGAAGCCGGACCCGCCGAGGGTCTGCAGCGACTCGGCGCCGAGCAGCGCGTACGCCCGCTCCGAGCCGAAGCCCTTGACGATCGGCAGCAGCAGGTCGTTGACCTTCTCGGCGGTCTCGTCCTTGCGGCCCTCGTGCTGGGCGATCTGCACGGCGTCCTGGTAGGTCGAGGTGAGCGTGACCAGGGCGCGCATGCCCTCGGCGTACACCTTCTGCGTCATGAGGCTGCGGCGGACGTCCGGGTGGTGGGTGATCGTCACCCGCGGGGCGGTCTTGTCCGTCATCTGCGTCATGTCGGCGCCCTGCACGCGCTCCTTCGCGTACTCCAGCGCGTTGAGGTAGCCGGTGGACAGGGTGGCGATGGCCTTGGTGCCGACCATCATCCGCGCGTGCTCGATGACGAGGAACATCTGCTTGATGCCCTCGTGCACGCCGCCGACCAGGTAGCCGATCGCCGGGTGCTTCTCGCCGAAGGTCAGCTCGCAGGTCGTGGAGACCTTGAGGCCCATCTTCTTCTCGACGTTGGTCACGTAGGCGCCGTTGCGCTCGCCGAGCTCACCGGTCTCCACGTCCACCAGGTACTTGGGGACGAGGAACATCGACAGCCCCTTGGTGCCGGGACCGGCGCCCTCGGGACGGGCGAGCACCAGGTGGAAGATGTTCTCCGACATGTCGTGCTCGGCCGAGGTGATGAAGCGCTTCACGCCCTCGATGTGCCAGGTGCCGTCCGGCTGCTCGACGGCCTTGGCGCGGCCGGCGCCGACGTCGGAGCCGGCGTCCGGCTCGGTCAGCACCATCGTGGCGCCCCACTGCCGCTCGCGGGCCAGCTCGGCGAACTTCTTCTGCTCCGGCGTGCCGATGCGCCAGAGGATCTGGGCGAAGCTCGGGCCGGACGAGAACATGTAGATGGCGGGGTTGGCACCGAGCACCTGCTCGGCGACCGCCCAGGTCAGGGAGCGCGGGGCGCCGGTGCCGCCGAAGTCCGGGCCGAGGTCCAGGCGGTACCACTCGGCGTCCATCCACGCCTTGTACGACTTCTTGAAGCTCTCCGGCATCGTGACGGTGCCGGCTGCCGGGTCGAACTCCGGAGGGTTGCGGTCGGCGTCCTCGAAGGAGGCTGCCAGCGGGCCCTCGGCCAGCCGGTCCATCTCGTCCAGGATGCTGCGCGCGGTCTCCTCGTCCAGGTCGGCGTACGGGCCGCTGCCGAGAAGGTCCTGGCGCCTGAACACCTCGAAGAGGTTGAACTCCAGGTCCCGGAGGTTGCTCTTGTAGTGCCCCATTCGAGACTCCGTTTAGTCCTGCGGTGCCAGGCCGGCCCCGCGCATCGTACTGGTTAGTAACTCAACATCATGCTACCCGCTAGTAACTAGTGACAACCACCCCTAAAACCACGCGAATCGGGGAGGCAGGCCACATCGATATCACGTCCAGGGCCCCCGCGTGAGCTGACTCACACGGCCCGACCTGCACACGGACCCGCGGCACGGCACCCGGCGCCGCCCCCGCGCGCACCGGTGGAAAGATCGGTCGGGCGAGAACACCGCTATCCAAAGGGAGGTGCGCATGGAACAGGGGGATTCCGACGCTCCGAGACTGACCGTCATCGGGACCGGCTATCTCGGCGCCACGCACGCGATCTGCATGGCCGTCCTCGGCTTCGAGGTCCTCGGCGTGGACGCCGACCCGGAGAAGATCGAGCGGCTGGCGGCCGGCGAGGCCCCGATCTTCGAGCCCGGCCTGCCCGAGCTGCTCACCAAGGCGCTCGACTCCGGCCGCCTCCGGTTCACCACCTCCCACGCGGAGGCCGGCGAGTTCGGCGACGTCCACTTCCTCTGCGTCGGGACACCCCAGCTCCCGGGCTCCGACGCCGCCGACCTTTCCTACGTCGAGTCCGCCGTCCGCTCCCTCGCGCCGCACCTGCGCCGCCGCTCCCTCGTCGTCGGCAAGTCCACCGTGCCGGTCGGGACGGCGCAGCGGCTCACCGGCATCGTCCAGGGCCTGGCGCCCGCGGGCACCGACGTCGAGCTCGCCTGGAACCCCGAGTTCCTCCGCGAGGGCTTCGGCGTCGACGACACCATGCATCCCGACCGGCTCGTGTTCGGCGTCGCGTCCGACTGGGCGCACGAGCGGCTGCGCGCGGCGTTCAAACCCGTCCTCGACCAGGGCACCCCGGTGATCCGCACCGACCTCGCCACGGCCGAGCTGGTCAAGGTCGCCGCCAACTCCTTCCTCGCCACCAAGATCTCCTACATCAACGCGATGGCCGAGGTCTGCGAGGCGGTCGGCGCCGACATCAAGGACCTCGCCGACTCCCTCGCCCTCGACGACCGCATCGGCGGCAAGTTCCTGCGGCCCGGCCTCGGCTTCGGCGGCGGCTGCCTCCCGAAGGACATCCGCGCGTTCGCGCACCGCGCCGAGGAGATCGGCGTCGGCCAGGCCGTGTCGTTCCTGCGCCAGGTGGACGACATCAACCGGCGCCGCCGCGCCCGCACCGTCGACCTCGTCCGCGAGGTCCTCGGCGGCACCGTCGCCGGGAAGAAGATCGCCGCGTGGGGCGCCGCGTTCAAGCCGAACTCCGACGACATCCGCGACGCCCCCGCGCTGGACGTGGCGCACACCCTGCACGGGCTCGGCGGCGACGTCCGCGTCTACGACCCGGCGGCGCTCGGCAACGCCCGCCGCGCCTTCCCCGACCTGCGGTACGGCGACGGCGCGTTCGAGGTCGCCGAGGACGCGGACGTGGTCGTCCTGCTCACGGAATGGTCGGTCTTCCGGGAGGTGGAGCCGGAGGCGCTTGCCAAGGTCGTCGGCCACCGACGCATCGTGGACGGCCGCCATGCCCTGGACGCGGCACGCTGGCGGGAGGCGGGCTGGGAGTACCGCGCACTCGGCCGCTCCTGATTCGTCGGCTTGCGGCGTGTCGTGAGGGCAGGCCGCATCACACGCCGCAAGTCAACGGAGCCGGGACGGGAACAGGGGAGTGGGCGGTCGCGTTCTTGGTGGTGAGGGCCTTTTGGTCCTCCCGGACGAGGTGCGCCGTACCCGGCAGGCGAAGACGGCGCTGGCAATGCCGTCTCGTCTCCGGGAGTAGAACCCCATGGCCTGGATCCTTCTCATCGTCGCCGGTCTCTTCGAGGTCGCGATGGCCCTGTGCCTGAAGGCAAGCAAGGGCTTCACCGAGGTACTGCCGTCCGCCGGCTTCCTCTTCTTCGCCGTGACCAGTTTCGGCCTGCTCAGCCTCGCCCTGAAAACCCTCGACGTGAGCACCGCGTACGCGGTGTGGGTCGGCATCGGCGCGGTCGGCACGGCGGCGCTCGGCATGCTGGTCATGGGCGACGAGGTGTCCGCCGCCAAGATCATCGCGCTCGCGTTCATCGTCATCGGGGTCGTCGGCCTCAACCTGGCGGGCGGCGGCGGCCACTGAAACCGGGGACAACCCGGCGATTCGCAGGTCACGCCGCCTTCCCGGAACGTAATCTCCCGTGACAGCGTCTATGGGACGGAAAGAGCGCTCGGGAGCGCGCTCGCTCAGGGAGGGACGGACCTTGGTCTTCAAGAAGCTGCGGCAGGCGATCGGCATCGGCGGCCCGTCGATCGAAACGGTCCTGCACAACCCCAACACCACGCCGGGGGGCGTGGTCACGGGTGAGATCACCATCATCGGCGGCCAGTACAACTCCGACATCAAAGCGGTGAACCTCGCGCTGCGCACCAGGGTCGAGGTGGAGTCCGGCGACAACGAGTACAGCTCGAACCTCGAGTACGCCAAGCTGCCGGTGGCCGGCGGTTTCACGCTGCAGGAGGGCGCCCGGCACAGCGTCCCGTTCCAGATGCCCATCCCGTGGGAGGCGCCCCTCACCCACATGTACGGGCAGCCGCTGCGCGGCACCACGGTCGGCGTCGCGACGGAGCTGGAGGTCGCGGGGGCGCTCGACCCGGGCGACCTCGACCCGATCGCCGTGCACCCCCTGCCCGCGCAGGAGCGCATCCTCGCCGCGTTCTCCAACCTCGGCTTCCGGTTCCACGGCGCCGACTGCGAGAAGGGCCGCATCTGGGGCGTGCACCAGGAGCTGCCGTTCTACCAGGAGATCGAGTTCTACCCGCCGAGCCAGTACGCCCGGGGGATCAAGGAGCTTGAGGTCACGTTCGTCGCGTACCCCCAGTCCATGGAGGTCATCCTGGAGCTCGACAAGCGCGGCGGCGTGTTCACCGAAGGGCGCGACGCGTTCAGCCGCTTCACCGTCGACTACGCGAGCATCGAGCACACCAACTGGGAGCAGCAGCTCGACGGCTTCCTGCAGGACGCCGGACGCCGCAGGGGCTTCTTCTAGACCCCCGTCCGTCCGATGACCGGATCCCCTCCGCGGTGTTGATCGCGGA
Organism: Actinomadura sp. 7K534; assembly: GCF_004348575.1. NCBI lineage: Bacteria > Bacillati > Actinomycetota > Actinomycetes > Streptosporangiales > Thermomonosporaceae > Actinomadura > Actinomadura sp. 7K534. The sequence goes on along the minus strand of NZ_SMKB01000124.1, from coordinate 10,953 downwards.
GGGGATCTCCGCGTAGAAAGAGGTTCCGTGCCCCAGCCCCCCGGACTCAACGACGCGGAACGGCGCCTCTGGGCCGCGTTCCCCACCGGCGCGACCGTCGTCCTCGGCGACGACCGGCCCGCCGGCCCGCTCCCCGACCGCATGGTCCGCGCCGAGATCATCACCCGGCTGCTGCTCGGCGCCGAGGAACCGCGTCCCGGCATGGTCGCGGCCGTGCGGCTGCGCGGCGCCTACATCACGGGGACGATGGACGTCTCGGGCGGCTCGGTCGAGTACGAGCTCCGCCTGGAGAAGTGCCGGCTGGTGGAGGAGCCCGACTTCTCCAACGCCGCGACCCGGGAGATGCGCTTCGCCGACTGCCGGATGCCGGGCTTCGACGGCGGCGGCCTGCGCGCGGACGGCTACCTCAGCCTGTCCGGATCGGAGATCGAGGGCGAGGTCCGGCTGCCGCGGGCGCAGCTCGCCGGGGGCCTGCGGATGAACGGCACGACGATCACCGCGGCCGACCCGGACAAGTGGGCGCTGTTCAGCGGCGGCCTCGTCGTGGAGGTCGGCACCTTCATCCGCAACGCGCAGATCAGCGGCGGCGTGCGCTTCGTCGGGGCCCGGATGAACGGCGGCCTGTTCATGGAGGGCACGACCCTCAGCAACCCCGGCCGCATCGCGCTGGACGCCCAGAACATGGTCGTGGAGGACGCCGCCGAGTTCAGCCGCGGCTTCACCTCGATCGGCACCCTGCGGCTGCGCAGCGGCCGCTACAACGGCATCCTGTCGTTCTCCCGCGCGAAGCTCGACTCGGGCGACCCCGAGCGGATGGCGCTGCACGCCAGCCACATCCAGGCCGACGAGCTGCTCCTCTGGCCGGAGGAGAAGATCAAGGGCCGGGTGTCGCTGTCGTACTCCCGCATCGAGCTGATCATGGACCACCCGTCCGTCTGGCCGGACGAGCTGTACCTGAACGGCATGACGTACGAGACGCTGCGCGGCGCCGAGTTCAAGGACCGCCTCGACTGGGTCTCCCGCGACAAGGAGTTCCACCTCCAGCCGTACGAGCAGCTCGCGTCCTGGTACCACGGCACCGGCCACGACGACCTCGCCCGGAAGGTGCAGGTCGCCAAGCTCCGCGCGCGCCGCCGGATGCTGAACCCGGTCGCCAAGGCGTGGAACCACCTGCTGGACTGGACGGTCGGGTTCGGCCACCGGCCCTGGCTGGCGTTCGCGTGGTTCGCGGCGCTGCTCGCGATCGGCACGACGGTGTTCTCGATCGAGCATCCGCGCCCGGTCAAGCCGAAGGACGAGCTCCCCGACTTCCACGCGCTGATCTACAGCCTGGACCTGCTGATCCCGCTCGACACGTTCGGGCAGCAACTGTCGTACGACGCGGTGAACTGGTCCCGCTGGGTGGCGTACGGGCTGGTCACGACGGGCTGGGTGCTCGCCACCGCGCTCATCGCGGGCGCCGCGCGGGTGCTGCGTCCGACCCAGAACCCGAACTGAGCACCGGCGTACCGGCCCGGCCCCGAACCGGTGGGCCGCCCCGGGCGTCCACCCAGGTAGGGGATCGATCAGAATGGACGGCCATGGGGACGTATGTGATCACGGGGGCGACCGGCGGCATCGGGACGGCGGTGGCCGAGCTGCTCCGCGAACGCGGGCACGACCTCGTGCTGACCGGCCGCTCGCCGGAACGGCTCGGCAAGCTGGAGGCGGCGCTGCGCGGCGGCGCGCACGCCCCCACGCAGGTCATCAACCCGGGCGCGGTGCCGCCGCCGCCGCGGACCGCGGCCATCACCACGGTCCCGCTGGACCTGCGGGAACCGCGCCGCATCGAGGCGTCGCTGGCCATGGCCGGGATGCCCGCGCGGCTGGACGGCGTCGTCCACGCCGCGGGCATGGTGCACCTCGGTCGGGTCGCGGACACCGAGGCGGACGAGTGGATCGAGCACATGTCGGTCAACCTGGTGTCCGCCGCGGAGTTGACCCGCCTGCTGCTGCCCGCGCTGCGCGCCGCCGAGGGGCACGTCGTCTTCGTGAACTCGACCGCCGGGCTGCGCGCCAACCCGCAGTGGTCGGCGTACGCGGCGAGCAAGTTCGGCCTGCGCGCCCTGGCCGACTCGCTGCGCGCCGAGGAGCCGTCCCTGCGGGTCACGACCGTCTACCCGGGGCGGACGGCCACGGAGATGCAGCGGAAGGTGCGCGCCCAGGAGGGCGGGACCTACGCCGAGGACGACTTCGCGGCGCCCGCGACCGTGGCGCGGGTCCTGGTCGCGGCGCTGGAGACGCCCCGCGACGCGGTCGTGGCGGACGTCACCGTCCGGCCCACCTGAACCTGGGGCCGGGGGGTTCAGCTTCTGCGCAGGAACCAGGCGCCGAGGACGCCGCCGATCAGCCCGAACAGGTGGCCCTGCCAGGAGATGCCGGGCTCGCCGGGGATGACGCCGAACAGCATCGTCCCGTAGACGGCGACGACCGCGACGGCGATCCCGATGTCGAGCAGGCGCCGCTCGAAGATGCCGCGTCCCACCAGGTAGCCGAAGAAGCCGAAGATCAGGATGCTGGACCCGAGCGTGTTGGCGGAGCTGGTGAACCACACCCCGAGCCCGCCGACCACGACGACGATCAGGCTCATGGCCAGGAACTTGGCGATGCCCCGCGCCGCCGCGATGAACCCGAGGATCAGGAACGGGACGGTGTTCGCCATCAGGTGCCCGAACCCGCCGTGCATGAACGGCGCGGTGAAGATGTCCGGGAGGTCGTTCACGTTCCGCGGCTGGATGCCGAACCGGTCCAGCCAGCCGTTCATCGTGTAGTCGACCGCTTCCAGCACCCACATCACCGCGGTGACGGAACCGATCAGGACCGCCGAGGACAGCGCGCGGACGCCGTGCTTGGCGAGCCCTTCGGACCTCTGCCGTTCGGGGACATAGCTCATATCAGCCACCGTAAATCTCGGATCTGCAAAGTCAACGAACGTAATGCCCGGAATGTGCCCGGCCCCCCGGACCCGGGCCCCGGCACCGCTTCCGGCATATTGGACGGATGCGCGCAGCGATCTGTGAGGAACTCGGCTCCGTCGCCGTCCGGGAGACCGAGCCGCCCGTCCCCGGGCCCGGCCAGGTGCTCGTCACCGTGGCGGCCGCCGGGGTCAACTACGTGGACGCCCTCTTCGTCCACGGGCGGTACCAGATCAAGCCGCCGCTGCCGTTCGTCCCGGGCAGCGAGGTCGCGGGCACGCTCCCGACCGGGGAGCGGGTCCTCGCGATGTGCGGGCTGGGCGGTTTCGCGACACACGTGGCCGTGCCCGCCGCCGCGGCCGTCCCGATCCCGGACGAACTGGACTTCCCCCGCGCCGCCACCTTCACCCAGAGCTACAGCACCGCGCTGTTCGCCCTCCGCGACCGGGCCGCCCTGCGCCGCGACGAGACGCTCCTCGTCCTCGGCGCCGGCGGCGGTGTCGGGCTGGCGGCGATCCAGGTGGCCACGGCCCTCGGCGCCCGGGTGCTCGCGGTCGCGTCCACGCCGGCCAAGCAGGAGGCCGCCCGCCTCGCCGGCGCCGAGGCCGCGCTGAGCAGTGCCGACGACATCAAGTCCGCCGCCCGCGAATGGTCGGACGGCGGCGTGGACGCCGTCTACGACCCGGTCGGCGGCGCCCTCGCCGGACCCGCGCTGCGCGCACTCCGCGAAGGCGGCCGCTACATCGTGATCGGCTTCGCGTCGGGGGACATCCCGTCCCTCCCGCTCAACCAGGTCCTCCTGCGCAACCGCGCGATCGTCGGCGTCGACTGGGGCGCCTGGTCGATGACGCATCCCCTGGAACAACGTCGTCTGCTGGACGAGCTCCTCGCCATGGTCGCCAAGGGCGACCTGGCCCCCGTAGCCCCCCCCGTACCGAGCCCCTCGCCTCAACGGCCCAGGTCATCGACGACCTGCTGAACCGGCGCGTCGTGGGCAAGGTGGCCCTACTCCCCTAAGCAGCTCTCCTAGGCGGCGGAGGCGTGCTCCGACTCGGAGGCGTCCCCGCGGACGACGATGACGGGCAGCGGGCGCCGGGCCGGGGCGTCGGCGGTGCGGCGCAGGTAGCGGCGCTCCTCCGGCGTCGTCCCTCCCCAGATCCCGTCGGGCTCGCCGACCCGCAGCGCCCAGGCGAGGCACTCGGCCTTCACGGGGCAGTTCGCGCAGATGGCCTTGGCGGCCTCCTCCTGCGCCTGGAGCACCGGTACCGAGTAACCGATGGGGAAGAACAGGTCCGGATCGGCACCGCGACAGATGGCGTGGTCGCTCCAGTGCTCCTCGTTCTCGTCATGATTCATGGCATCTCCCTGCGCGGCGAAGAGACCACCGGCAGTTCGGCTCGTCGGGGTGGTCCCACTCAACGTAGTACTACAAGTCGTAGTACTACAAGACGTGCGTGGACGTTGCAAGTTAGCGTCCGGATACCCTGTTAGGCGTGAAGCGTGATCAAGAAGTGACCTTCCGCGAGGCTACGGTGGCCGATCTGCCGCAGATCGTCCGGCTTCTCGCGGACGATCCCCTCGGCGCCACCCGTGAAACGCCGGGCGACGACATACCGGAGGCGTACTTCGCCGCCTTCACCGCGATCGAGAAGGACCCCAACAACCAGGTGATCGTCGCGGAGGTGGCCGGCGCCGTCGCCGGGACCCTCCAGCTGACCTACATCCCGGGCCTGACCTACACCGGCGGCGAGCGGGCCCAGATCGAGGGCGTCCGCGTCGCCTCCGACCACCGCGGCATCGGACTCGGCCAGGACATGATCAACTGGGCCATCGGCCAGGCCCGCGCCCGCGGCTGCCGCGTCGTCCAGCTCACCACCGACCGCCAGCGCCCCGAGGCCATCCGCTTCTACCAGAAGATCGGCTTTCGCCCCTCCCACATGGGCATGAAGTACCACCTCCACGACAACTGACGGCGCCTCAGGGGTGGGCCGGGGACAGGGCCTCCTGCCAGCGGGCCGTGTCCGTGTACTGGTGCAGCCAGGAGATCCGGCCGTCGGTCACCCGCCACAGGTGGGCGAACTCGGCCTCGTGGGGACGGCCGGTGGCCCGGGCGGTGCCCCGGTAGCGGCCGGTCACCACGATCAGCCCGCCGGTCGTCTCGTCCCAGGTTTCGGCGTAGGGGGCCGTGTCGTACTCGGCGAAAACCGCGCCCCAGACCCGGGTGAGGGTCTCCTCGGGTCCGTGGAACGTGCCGCCGGCGCCGCAGGGAAGGCCCGGCGCCGTGTTGGCCTCGAAGTCCGGGTGCAGGATGGCGAGGATCGCCGCGCCGTCGCCCGCTTGGGCGGCGCTGTAGAAGCGGGAGACGACGTCCGAGGAATCCGACATGCGCGCTCCTTTTAGAGGAAATATTCTAGAATTACACTCTAGCCAGCGATGTCGGGAGAAGCCATTGGGAAGGCCGGCGAGGTTCGACGAGACCCGCATCCTCGATGCGGCCCTGGCGGTCACGGCAGAGGACGGGCCCGGCGCGGCCACCATCGCCGCCATCGCCGGCCGGCTGGGCGCTCCGTCAGGGTCGCTGTACCACCGGTTCCGGTCGCGCGACCTGCTGCTCGCCTCCCTCTGGACGCGGACGGTACGGCGCTTCCAGGAGGGGTACGTCGAAGCCCTGGCGCGGGACGACGCCGAGGCCGCCGCCCTGCACACGCCGCGATGGTGCCGCGAGCACCCGGACCAGGCCGCCGTGCTGCTCCTCCACCGCCGCCGGGACCTCGTCTCCAGGTGGCCCGCCGAACTCGCCGGCGACCTCGACACGCTGAACGCGCCGGCCGCGAAGGCGCTGGACGCCTTCACCGCCCGCCGTCCCGGCATCGACCGGGAGCGGGTCGTCTTCGCCACGGTCGACGTCCCCTACGGCGCCGTCCGGCGTCACCTGCTGGCCGGGCGCCCACCGCCACCGCTGGTGGACGAGCTGGTCGTCACGACCTGCCGGGCCGTCCTGGGCTCGTGAGCCCCTTGGGGCGAGGCCCCGGAGCACGAGCGCGGGCGAGGCGCAATGAGATGATCAAGAGCGTTCTGTCATAGTTCGGCCTGGCGTGAAATGCTTGTTACCTGGGGGTGTGCGCCCTGTCGCGTCGTCGTTGAGGAGCAGAGCGTGGCCGAGAGGCATCTCGAGATCGAGCAGAAGTACGATGCCGCCGCGGACTTCGTCCTGCCGGAGCTGGACGGGCTGCCGGGCGTCGCGTCGGCCGGGGAGCCCGAGGTCCACGAACTGCACGCGAGCTACTTCGACACCGCCGACCTGCGGCTGGCGGCGCACGGCATCACGCTGCGGCGCCGGCGGGGCGGGACGGACGCCGGCTGGCACCTGAAGATGCCGGCCGGGCCGGACAGCAAGCAGGAGATGCGGGCGCCGCTGGGCCGGCCGCTGGTCGTCCCGGCGCGGCTGGCCGGGCTGGTCGCCGCGTACACGCGGGGCGCGGAGCTGCGGCCGGTCGCAACGCTGGAGACCAGGAGGACGGTCGTCCGGCTGCTCGCCGCGGACGGGACCGAGCTGGCGGAGGTCGCCGACGACCTGGTCACGGGCTGCGGGCCGGACGCCGAGCCCGAGCGGTGGCGGGAGATCGAGGTCGAGCTGAAGGGCGGCGCGCCCGAGCTGCTGAAGGCGGCGGGCAAGCGGCTGCGGAAGGTCGGCGCGAAGAAGGGCAAGTCGTCGTCCAAGCTGGGGCGGCTGCTCGGTGAGGCCGTCGTCCCGTCGCGGGCGGCGGCCGCCCGGGCCGCGGCGCGGTCGCGGATCGCGGCGGCGACGTCCAACGGCAAGGGGCCGGGCATCACCACCGGCGAGGTCGTCCTGGCGTACCTCGCCGAGCAGGTCGAGGCCATCGCGAAGTACGACCCGAAGGCGCGGCTGGAGGAAGAGGACGCCGTCCACAAAATGCGCGTCGCCGTCCGGCGGACGCGGAGCGCCCTGCGCAGCTACCGGCCCGTCCTCGACGCGGAGCGCACCGTGCCGCTGGGGCCGGAGCTGCGCTGGCTGGCCGCCGTCCTCGGCGAGGTCCGCGACCTGGAGGTGCTGCGGATGCGCTTCGCGGAGGCGCCCGCGTTCCTGGTCGAGGACCTGGAGAAGCGGGAGAAGGCCGCGTACCGGCGGATGAACGCGAGCCTGCGGGAGCCGAGGTACTTCGAGCTCCTCGACGAGCTGGACCGGCTGATCCTCGATCCGCCGCTCGCGGGGGCCGCGGACCACAAGGCCCGCAAGGAGCTGCCCGTCCTCGTCACGCGGGCGTGGGACCGGATGGCCAAGGACTACGCGTCGATCAAGAGCGCCGACGACCCCGACGTCGCCCGGCACGAGACCCGGAAGGCGGCGAAGCGCGCGCGGTACGCCGCGGAGCTCGCGGTGCCGGTGCTGGGCGTGGCCGCGAAGCGGGTCGTCAAGGACGCCAAGCGCATCCAGGAGGTCCTCGGCGGCCACCAGGACGGCGTGATCGCCATGGAGCACCTGGGGACGGCCGCCAAGCGCACCAAGGTCCCGGCGGAGGCGTTCGCGCTGGGCGTCCTCTACGGCAAGGAGCAGTGCGAGGCCCTGGCCGCGCGGGACCACCTGTCGACTACGTGGTCGCAGACCCTGGGGCCATCGTTCTAGGCGTGTGATGCTCCAGGGCGGGCATCGAACCACCGGCCAGGTGCGCCGCCCAGAACTCGGCCTTGCGCAGGCTCGGGTCGTCCGGCGCCTTCTCCCCCGTCTTGGCGCACAGGCCGGTGACGAGCTCGGACACGACCTCGCCGTGCGTGCACACGATGGTGGGGACGCCGTCGTCCACCAGGGACAGCAGCCCGTCCATCGCCTGCTCCGGGGTGGTGGCGCCGACCGTGAACGCCGGGTCCGTGACGATCCGCGTGCCCGTGCGGCGCGCGTACGGCAGGACGGTCTCCAGGCAGCGGGCCGTCGCCGAGCTGATCAGCCGCGCGGGCCCGTAGGTGTGCAGCAGGGCCGCGAGGTCGGCGGCCTCGGCGCGGCCCGCGGCGTCCAGCGGGCGCAGCTCGTCCGCGTCGCGCCACTCCGCCTTCTCCCCGGCGGACGCGTGCCGCAGGATCACCAGCGGCGAGGTGTCCAGGGGGCCGCCTAGGAAGTCGTGGAGCAGGGCGACGTCGTGCTCGTAGCTCAGCCTGGCCTCGGCCTCCTCGGCGGGCAGCCAGGCCAGCTCGTCCACCTCGTCGTTGGGCGTGAGCGTGCCCGACGTGACCGGGCGCGCGGCCCAGTAGTCGACCTGCTTCGTGCGCCCGCCGACCGGATAGGTGCTGGTCGGCAGCCGGCGGCCGAGCCGGGCGACGATGCCCGTCTCCTCCTCGATCTCGCGGACCGCGGCCCGCAGCACGTGCTCGCCCCGGTCGAGCTTCCCCTTCGGGAACGACCAGTCGTCGTAGCGGGGACGGTGGACCACCGCGAACTCGGGGCCGTCCCGCCACAGCAGCGCACCGGCCGCCCGGACGACCTCGGCACCCGCCGGATCGGAACTCTCAGGCATCGACCGTCCTCCACCGGCGGCTCTTGACCAGATGCGTCTGGATGTCGCGCAGTGTCTCACCCCGCCCGGTCTCACCCGGCCCGGCCGACAGCCGCGTCCACGTGCCGTCGCCGGCGAGCGCCCACGCGTCCGTGCCGTCGTCCATGGCCAGGTCGATGAGCGACAGCAGCTCGTCGCGCTGCGCCCGGTCGGTGACGGTGACGAGCGCCTCCACGCGGCGGTCGAGGTTGCGGTGCATGAGGTCGGCGCTGCCGATCCACACCTCGGGCTCGCCGCCGTTCTCGAACGCGAACACCCGGGAGTGCTCCAGGAACCGGCCGAGGACGCTCCGCACCCGGATGTTGTCCGACAGCCCCGGCACGCCCGGACGCAGCGCGCAGATGCCGCGGACCCAGATGTCCACCGGCACCCCCGCGCGGGACGCCCGGTACAGCGCGTCGATGACCACCTCGTCGACCAGCGAGTTGCACTTGACGCGGATGCGCGCGGAATGCCCGGCCCGCCGGTTGTCGATCTCGTGCTCGATCCGCTGGACGAGCCCCGACCGCAGGCTGTTCGGCGCGACCAGCAGCCGGTGGTAGGAGCTCTGCCGCGAGTAGCCCGTGAGGTGGTTGAACAGGGCGCTGACGTCCTCGCCGACCTCGGCGTCCGCGGTCAGCAGCCCGAAATCCTCGTAGAGCCGGGCCGTCTTCGGGTGGTAGTTGCCGGTGCCGATGTGGCAGTAGCGCCGCAGCTGGCCGTCGGAGTCCTGCCGGACGATCAGCGCGAGCTTGCAGTGGGTCTTCAACCCGACGAACCCGTACACGACGTGGCAGCCGGCCGTCTCCAGCTTCCGCGCCCACGCGATGTTGGCGCGCTCGTCGAACCGGGCCTTCAGCTCGACCACCACCACGACCTGCTTGCCGGCCTCGGCGGCGTTCATCAGCGCGTCCACGATCGGGGAGTCGCCGCTCGTCCGGTACAGCGTCTGCTTGATCGCGAGGACGCGCGGGTCCGTCGCCGCGTCCTCGATCAGCCGCTGGACGGTCGTGGTGAACGAGTCGTACGGGTGGTGGACGAGCACGTCCCGCTCACGGATCGCGGAGAAGATGTTCGCGTCCTCCGGGACCGCCTCCTTCGACGGGACGAAAGGGGGGTACTTCAACTCCGGGCGGTCGAGGTCGGCGATGGCCGCCAGGCCACCGAGGTCGAGGGGGCCGACGACGCGGTAGATCTGGCCCTCGTCCACCGCCAGCTCCGACGTCAGCAGGTCCAGCACGCCGTCGGAGATCGACTCCTCGACCTCCAGCCGGACCACCGGGCCGAACCGGCGGCGCAGCAGCTCCCGCTCCAGCGCCTGCAGCAGCCCCTCGCTGATGTCGTCGTCGATCTCCAGGTCCTGGTTGCGGGTGACGCGGAACGCGTGGTGCTCGACGACCTCCATCCCGACGAACAGCTGGCCGAGATGCGCGGCGATCACGTCCTCCAGCGGCGTGAACCGGTCCGCGGACGCCTCGATGAAGCGCGGCAGCAGCGGCGGCACCTTCACCCGGGCGAACATCGTCGCGTCCGTCTCCGGGTCGCGGACGATCACCGCGAGGTTCAGCGACAGGCCCGAGATGTAGGGGAACGGGTGCGCGGAGTCCACCACGAGCGGGGTCAGGACGGGATAGATCCGGTCGCGGAACAGCCGCCGCAGGCTCTCCTGCTCCGTCTCGGCCAGCTCGTCCCACCGCAGGATGTCGATGCCCTCCTCGCCGAGCGCCGGACGCACCACATGGCGGAAGCAGGCGGCGTGCCGGCCCATCAGCTCGTGCGCGACCACACCGGTGCGCTCCAGGACCTCGCGGGGCTGCCGCCCGCTGGCGGACTGCACCGCCAGCCCCGTCGCCATCCGGCGCGCGAGACCGGCGACCCGCACCATGAAGAACTCGTCCAGGTTGCTGGAGAAGATCGACAGGAAGCGGACCCGCTCCAGCAGCGGCAGGCCGGGATCCTCGGCAAGTTCCAGGACACGCTGGTTGAACCGGAGCCAGCTCTCCTCCCGATCGAGGAAGCGGTCATCGGGCAGCGCTTCGGCCCGCTGGGGAAGCTGTCCTGGGTTGACGGTCATACCAGTGATTTTCCCCTGTACCAGGTGAACGATGGTCGAACTCGGCTGATTCGCCGAACTATCAGACACCCCGATCATGCCCTGGGTTCCGGCAGATCACTCTTTATTTCCCAGGGGGGGCGACCCCCCTGGAACCCCCCGTTGCGCTCGGCGCACCGTTTCCCGATCCGCTCCGCGTCTCGTGAAACGGTGCGCCGAGCGTCGGGTCGTGCGACCTCCGGCGCTGGGCGCCTCCGGCCGCACGACCCGTGCGGGTGATCACGCGGGTTGTCGGTCGGGTGCGGATCCCCTCACCGTTCGGGGTAGCGCGGGCAGCACCGTTCGGGGAAGTGGGGAGCAGCACCGTTCGGGGTAGCGCGGGCGCACGTCGGGTGGGGGC
>NZ_SMKB01000123.1:0-21431 GCF_004348575.1 Actinomadura sp. 7K534 | reverse complement strand
GGCTGCGACTGGTTCGACACGCCCCCGCGCCCCACCCCGTGACCAGCGCGGACAAGAGGAAGCGGCCGGCCGCCAAGCGTCCGGCCGCTCCCTTGCCTGCGGCGTTGGGGTATCTCAGATGCCCCAGAACCACATGAATATGCCACTCAATGGAGTTACCTTCCATCTTGGACAAAAGGGATAATCCCCACAGATCCCCCTATCTGCGGGTGAAAGCAGATACCTTACCGAATCCGGTGGGCCGAGGCATTGATGCCCGGGAAGCACGCGGGTCGGAGTCAAAAGTGAAGGATGCTCAGATTCCTGCGGCACTGTCGCGGTCGTCCGGGCTCAGCCGGGCCTCATCCGCTTCGGGTACGCCCAGTTCCTCGTAGATGTCCAGGGCTTGGCGGCGGTAGGGGGCCGCCTGGGCTTCGCCGTGGATTTGGACCATGACCTGCGCAATGCCGTCGAGGGCGCGGGCCTCCTGGTAGGCGTCGCCGATCGAGCGCGCCAGCGCCAGGGACTCCTCGTAATGGTCGAGGGCCGCTTGGTAACGGCCTGCTCGGCGGCTCACATCCGCGATATTCCGCAACGCGGCGGTCATCTCGAAGCGTTCGGGTATCTCCTGGGAAAGCTGCAGGGACTTCTGGAAGTGGATGAGGGCCTCGCCCTCCCGGTTCATTTCCGCGTACCACAGGCCGATATTGTTCAGGCAGGCCGCCTCGTCGCGCCGGGCGCCGAGTTCACGGTAAATCGACAGCGCCTGCCGGTAATTCTCGATTCCCTCATCCGCGTGGCCGCTCTTCACCCGCACCGCGGCAATGTTGTTCAACCATGTGGCCAGATGCTGGCGGCTCATCTCCATGACCGCGCCGGCCTCTTCGTAATGGCGCAGAGCCAGGTCGTAGCGGCCGAGTTTGCGCGCGATATCGCCGAGGTTGTTGAGCACCATCTGCCGTCCCCTGCGGTGCCCCACTTCCTCGTAGCGCGCGAGCGCGATGCGCATCTCCTTGGTCGCCTCGGCGTAGCGCCCCTGGTGGAAGGAGATGATCGCCCGGTGGTGCAGGACCTCGGCCTCACCCGCCCGATCCCCGGCCGACCGCCACAGCTCGAGCGCCCGGTCGTAGTAGCCGACGGCGACGTCGTACTCGGAGCGATGCCAGTGGATCAGGCCGAGCAGGTCGTGCAGCGCGGCGACGACGGCGGGGCCGGCCGCGCTGATCGTCAGGCCCTCGTTCGCGGCGTTCAGCGCCTCCTCGTGCCATCCCGCGCGCAGCAGGAGCCGGCTCAGGTCGGCCAGCGCGCGAGCCGTCCCTTCGCCGTCACCGAGGTCGCGCCAAGCACGGACGGCGCGTTCGTGCAGGTCGGCCGCCTCGGGCCAGTGTCCCTGGGATTCAAGGTGCTCCCCCAGCGCCGCGGCCAGGAGGGCGGCGTGGCGGGGACGTCCGTGGTCGGCCGCGTGCCGGGCGACGCGCAGGACGTTGTCCAGCTCCTCCCGGATCCACGCGCGTGCGGCGCCCGCGTCGCCGAAGAACGCCGGGGCGGTCGCGTCCGGCCGGGAGCGGTACGGGAACAGCAGGCGGTCGGCGTGCGCGGCGGCGGCGAGGTAGTGGTCGAGGAGCCGGTCGACGGCGGCCTCGCGGACCGGCGCGGGGTCCAGGTCCGCGACGAGGTGGCGCGCGTACTCGCGGATGAGGTCGTGGTACCGGTAGCGGCCCCGCCGGGGTTCGGCGATCAGGTGGTGGTCGTGCAGATCGTCCAGCAGCGATTCGGCGTCGGCCGGTGCGGTGTCCAGCAGCGCGGCGGCGTCCCGCGCGGTCAGGTCCGCGCCGGGATGCAGACCCAGTAGGCGGAAGGCGAGCCGCTGCCGCTCGTCGAGGCCCAGGTAGGACAGCTCGAACGCGGCGCTGACCCTGCGGTTCCCGGCGCGGAACTCGGTCAGCCGCGAGCGCAACCCTCCGAGCCGGTCGGCCAGGTCCGCGACGGTCCAGCTCGTCCGGTGCCGCAGCCGGTTGCCGATCAGCTGGACGGCGAGCGGGAGGCGGCCGCAGAGCCGCGCCACCGTCCGGACGGATTCCGGGTCGGCGTCCGGGGCGAGCCCGGCGGAGCGGGTGAGGAGCAGCGCCGCGTCGTCGGGGGCGAGCACGTCCAGCGACAGGGTCCGGGCGGCGTCCAGGCCCACCAGGCGGCGCCGGCTCGTGATCAGGACGAGGCAGCCGGGCGAACCGGGCAGCAGCGGACGGACCTGGTCGTGCCCGAGCGCGTTGTCGAGCACGAGCAGCACGCGGCGACCGGCGAGCTCGGTGCGCCACAGCGCCGCCCGGCCGTCCAGATCGGCCGGTATCCGGTCGCCGTCCACCCCGGACGCGCGCAGCAGCCGGCCGAGGGCGGCGGCCGGGTCGAGCGGCTCGCGCTCGCGGTCGTGGGCGAACAGGTCGAGGAACATCTGGCCGTCGGGGTAGCGCGGCGCGAGGCGGTGGGCGAGGCGGATCGCGAGCGTGGTCTTGCCGACGCCGGGCATCCCGTCCACGGCCAGGACGGTGACCGCGGTGCCGCCGCCCTCGCCGGCCATCTCCGCGAGCCGGTCGAGCTCCGCCTCACGGCCGGTGAAGGTGTGCAGGTCGCCCGGCAGGTCGCTGGGCGGGAAGGCCCGTGCACGACCGGGGGACGCCGCCGGCCCGGGCTCCCCCGACAGGATCTGCCGGTGCAGCTCGCGGAGCCCGGGGTTCGGGGAGGCGCCCAGTTCGGCGGCCAGCCGCTGCCGCGCCCGCTCGTAGACGCGCAGCGCCTCCGCCGAACGGCCCCCGCGGTGGAGGGCCCGCATGAGCAGTTCGACCGTTTTCTCGTTGCCCGGAAACCGGTCCAGGAGCTCGTTCAGTTCGGTGACGAGTTTCGCGTGCTCGCCGAGGTCGAGTTCGAGCCGGGCGCGGTCGAGCGCCGCGCCGAGCAGTTCCTCCTGGATATCGCGCCTTCGCCAGGCGGCCCACTCTCCGGTCACGCCGCGGAGCGGTTCACCGCGCCACAGGCGCAGCGCGTCGCCGAAGAGGCGCACCGCCTCGTCCGGGTGGCCGCTGGCCGCTATCGCGCGGGCCTGGTCGCACAGCGTCCGGAAACGGTGATAATCGATGGTCGCGGGATCGACGTCCAGCACATATGCGCCCGAACTCCGCTCCAGCCGCACTTCTTCGCCGAGCGCGGCGAGGTTCCGGCGGAGCCGCGTTATGTGCGGATAGAGCAGATCCTTCGCCCGGTCCGGCGCTTCGGTGCCCCAAACCCGGTCGATCAGCATCTCGGAAGTCACCGGCCGGCCCGGCGTCATCAGCAGGGCGGCCAGGACGCAGCGTTCCTTCGCCCAGCCCAAATGCAGGCGCTGGCCATCGGACCACAGTTCCAACGGGCCGAGGAGCCGGAATTCCATCCGCACTCCCAGTGCAAGCCGACCATTGACATCAATGATCCTTGCATTGTCAAGTGAGAATTTCCACCGGTGAGCATGTTGTGTCCTGGCCACGATGGGCCGGGCCGCGGACCGGAACTGCAAGCTTTCCGCAAGGCATCCGGCAAGTCCCGCCGCAAGGGCCGCCTCCGATGCTCGGTGTGGGGTCGCGAAATCGGACAGCGCTGAGCAGAGGGGCAGTGATACCACGATGTCCGTAAGTCAATGGCGCCCGATCCCGGTGGGAGTCGGCGCCGAGCGGTGGGCGACGAGGCGCGAGTGCAAGACCGTGCTCGTCGTCGTCCACACCGTCACGTCCGGGCAGCGCGTGCTGGAGGCCGCCCGGCTGCTGGAGAACGACCTGCGGATCCGGGTCGTCTTCACCCAGGCGCCCAGCGTGTTCGGAGCCGGGGTCCGCGATTTCCTCGCCGGGATCGGCGCCGCGCAGGTGCCGTGGGAGCAGGCGACGAGCACCGAGTTCGACCTGGCGCTGGCGGCGAGCCTGCAAGGGCTCCACGAGGTGCACGCGCCGCTGATCGTCATGCCGCACGGCGCCGGCCACAACAAGCTGGTCGTGCGCCGCAAGGGACGCGCGGTCGGTGCGCGCGTCGCCTATGACCTGGACGCCCAGCGCCTCGTGCACGACGGGACGCTGGTGCCGTCGTCCATCGTCCTCGCGCACAGCGAGGACCTCGGCCACCTGGGCAGGTCGTGCCCGGAGGCGGTCCCCGCGGCGGTGGTGTGCGGCGATCCGTGCTACGACGTGCTCGTCGCGAGCCTGGAGTGCCGCCCGTCCTACCAGGTGGCGCTGGGGGCGGGCGACGGCCGCAAGCTCGTCGTGGTGACCTCGACGTGGGGGCCGAAGTCGCTGCTGGCGCGGCGCGCGGAACTGTGGTCGCGGCTGCTCGCGGAGCTGCCCGAGGACGAGTTCCAGATCGTCGCGCTCCTGCATCCGAACGTGTGGTTCGGCTACGGGACGTGGCAGGTCCGGGCGTGGCTCGCCGACTGCCTCCGGAGCGGCCTGAGCCTGGTGCCGCCGGAGGCGGACTGGCGGGCGGTGCTGGCCGCCGCGGACTGGATCATCGGCGACCACGGTTCGGTGACCGCCTACGGGGCCGTCACCGGGGTCCCGGTGCTGATGGGCAGCTTCGCCGCCGGGGACTGCCGGCCGGGCTCGGCGCAGTCGCTGCTCGGCGAGATCGCGCCGCGCGTCTCCGCGCGCGGTTCGCTGCGCCGGCAGCTCCGCCAGGCCGCCGAGGGCTTCGACGCCGACCGGCACCGGGAGGTGGTGCGGCGGCTCTCGTCCGAACCGGGCCGGTTCAACCGCAACATGCGGCAGCTGATCTACCGGCGGCTGCGGTTGCGGGTGCCGGCCTCGGTGCCCGCCACGCTGCCCGCCGTCCCGCCGTACCTCGCGAGGTGAGCCCGATGCCGGAGCGACTCGTCGTCACCCGCCTGTACACGCTGGAGCGGGTGCTCTGCCTGACCCGCCCCGGGGACGGCGGCGCGGCCGGAATCCCGGCGGTGCTCACCATCCCCAGGGGCGGCCATCCGCGGGAGCCGAGGCTGGTGCTGCTCGGTGACCGCGGCCTTCCCGCGGCCTCCCGGCTCGGCCCTCCCGCGGTCGTCGACTGCCACGTCGTCGCGTCCCGCGGCACCACCGCGGACCGGTGGGACCTCGCCGACGTCCTGGTCGACCGGCCCGCCCGCGTGCCGGTCGGGCTCGCGGACCGGCTCGCCGGGAGGCTGCACCGGCATCCCGGCGCGGGCGTGGCCGTGGCCGCGCGGCCCGGCGGCCACCTCGCGGTGACGCGGGACGGCGCGGCGGTCACGATGCGCGGCTCGCCCGGGACCGGCGAGGTGTGGGATCCGAACTGCGGTTCGTTCCTGTACTGCTGGTCGGCGGCGGGCCTCGCCGTGGCCGAGCTGGCCCGCGCGCTGCTCCTCGTCGGCCGGTACACCGCGCGGGGCACCGGCCCGGGAAGCCTGGAGACCGCGGGCCGGGTCGAGGTCACGGCGGTGGCCGCGACCCGGAGGAGGCTCGCCTCATGAGCGCCGGGATCGTCGTGGCGGGCGCGTCCAGCTGCTACACGACGGTGGCCGTGGAGGGGTTCCCGCTCCCCTACATGCCGACGTGCCCGCCGGTCTGGGCCGATGTCGGCGTCTCCGGGGCGGGTGTCCACATCGCGCGCGTCCAGCGGCGGCTCGGCTGCGACGTGCGGCTGTGCACGGTCGTCGGCGGGGACGCCGCGGGGGCGGTGATCCGCGCGGACCTCGTGCGGGACGGCCTGTTCGGCCCGGGGGTCGTCCTCTCGGGGGCGTCGTCGTCCGGGGTCGTCCTCGTCGGCCGGGACGGACGGCGGATGGGCTTTCCGCACCTCACGCCGGTGGACGGGTTCGCCTACCCGTTCGGCGTGCTGCGGGAGCGGGCGCGCGGCGCGGAGCTGCTGGTGCTGACCACGGCCCGGTTCGTCCGGCCGCTGGTCGCGCCCGCCGCCGCGCTGGGCGTCCCCATCGCGGTCGACCTCCACCTGATCGCCGATCCGGACGACGCCTACGCCCGGCCCTGGCTGGAGCACGCGCGGATCGTGTTCTGCAGTCACGAGCGGCTGCGCGACCCGCGCGCGTGGCCGGCGGCCCTGTTCGCCCGCTACGGGCAGTGCGAGATGGCCGGTATCGGGCTGGGGGCCGGCGGCGCGCTGCTCGCCCTGCGGGACGGGACCCTCGTACGGGTCGCGGCGGCGCCGCCCCGGCGCGTGGTCAACACGTCCGGCGCCGGGGACGCGCTGTTCGCGACGTTCCTGGCGGAATGGGTGCGCGGCGGGGACCCTGTCGCGGCCCTGCAGTGCGCGGTGCTGCACGCCGGATGGAAGATCGGGCACCGGCTGCCGGCGGCGGTGTCGCTGACCGCGGAGCGCCTCGCGGCGCTGCGCGCGGCGGCGCCGCCGGCGACCTCCGCGGGTCGCTGGGACCGCTGATCAGTCGCGGCCGAGTTCGGTGAGCCGTTCGTCGAGGAGCCTGGTCGGCGCGCCCGTGCCGGCCAGGATCTCGCGGGCGCGGGTGTAGTGCCGGCGCGCGTCGTCGGTGCGGCCGTCGCGGTGGGCGAGGTCGCCGAGCACGTGCAGCGCGTCCGCCTCGCCGATGGCCGACCCGATCTCCCGCATCGCGGCCAGGCCCCGTTCCACGGATGCGGCCGCCGCGGCGGGATCGGGTCCGTCCGCCTGTGCCCGGCCGAGCAGGACCAGTACCCGCGCCTGGTTGTACGGGTCGGACTCGGACGCGAGCAGCCGTCCCGCCTCCGTCAACGGCTCGACGGCCGCGGCCGCGCGTCCCGCCTTGAGCAGGGCGGCGCCGAGGTCGCACAGCGTGAGCGCGACACGGCGGTCCTCCCCCGCCGCGCGGTACGCGTCGAGCGCGGCGCCGAAGTGGTCCGCGGCGGCGTCGACGGCACCCCGGTCCAGCTCCAGCAGGCCGAGCCTCCGGCGGACGCCGGCGACGCGGGCCGTGTCGCCCAGCCGCCGCCACAGCTCAAGGGCGGCCGTGAAGTCCGCGGCGGCCTCGTCCGGCCGGCCTAGGGCGCGCAGTGCCAATCCGGTGCGGTTGAGCAGCTTGGCCTCGGCGACGGGATCGCCGTCGGCGCGGGCCGCAGCCAGCCCGGTGCGGTCGAAGTCGAGCCGCTCGGCGTGGTGGCCGCGATGTAGGAAGAGGGGCCAGCTCACGTCGACGAGGAGCCAGGTCTGGCGGTGCAGGCCGCATTCCAGGGCACGGCGGGCCAGCGGCCGCAGGTTGCCGAACTCCTCGTCCAGCCAGGCGAGCGCCTCGGCCGCGTCGGCGAACTCGGGAGGGTCCGGGGTGCGGAAGCCGGGGTCGGCGAGCCGCCGGTACGGCGCGATCGCGCGGCTCGCGGCCAGCGCCGCGACGACGGCCCACTCCGCGAGCCGCCGCACGGCCGCGCGGTGCACGGCCTCCGGCTCGTCCTCCGCCAGCTCCCGCGCGTGCAGGCGCACCAGGTTGTGGAAGCGGTACCGCCCGCCCGGGAGGTCGTCCAGCAGGTTCGCCTCGGCGAGCAGGTCGAGACCGTCCTCGGCCTCGGGGAGAGGGACTCCGGCGAGGGCGGCCACCGTCCGGCCGTCGAAGGTCACCCCCGGGTAGGCGCCGAGCGTCCGGTACAGGTATCGCACCGGCTCGGGCAGGTTGCGATAGGACAGCGTGAGGGCCGCTCTGATCGTCACGTCATCCTCCGCGTCCTGCGCCGACAGCACCGCCAGCCGGCGGCGTTCGTGGGCCAGGTCGCGCACCAGCGCGGCCAGCGACCGGCCCGGCCGGGTGGCGAGCCTCGCCGCCGCGATCCGCAACGCCAGCGGCGACCGCTCGCACTGCTCGACCAGCCGCTCGGCCATGCCGAGTTCCGGCGCGACGCGCTCGGCGCCCAGCGCGGCGCCCAGCAGTTCCAGCGCCGCGTCCCGCCCGAGGGGGCCGAGCTGGACGCCGCGGGCTCCGCGCACCACCAGGCCCGCCAGCCGCCACCGGCTGGTCACCACCGCGGCGCTCCCGGCCGTCCCGGGCAGCAGCGGGCCGACCTGCGCCGCCGAGTACGCGTCGTCGAGGACGACCAGCAGCCGCCGCGCGGCCGCCAGCGACCGGAACAGCGCGGCGCGCTCCGCCAGCTCGACCGGGACGCCGTCGTCCGGGACGCCCAGCGCGCGGAGGAAGCGCCCCAGCGCCTCCCCGGGAAGGACGGGCCCCGCCGCGGAATGGCCTTGCAGATCGACGAACAACTGCCCGTCCGGGTAGTGCGCGAGGTTCCCGTGCGCCCAGTGCAGGGCCACGGCCGTCTTGCCGATGCCCGCGGGACCGCTCACGACGACGGCGCCGTCCCCTGGCCGGCCCCGCCCGAGGTCGGCGAGCGCGTCGGCGCGGTTGACGAGAAGGCCCGCCGTCGGGAGCTGGCGCGGCACCGGCACGGTGTGCCGGGCGCCGTGGAAGTGGACGCCGCCTTGGACGTCCCTCGCCTGCACGACCGGTCCGGCGACCGGGCCGCCGAGCTCGTTGACGTGCCCGCGCGGCGGTCCGGCTGCACAGGGGTTCGTGGTCATGTTCCTGAGGGTGGAGACGGCACGAACTCAAATGCTTTCCCAGCGTCGAACTGCACGTCAAGGCAGAACAGGGTATTCACCGGCAGAACAAGTGCGATAAATGCACAAAGAACGCATTTAGCCAGGAACAGCGCAACGGCCCGGCCGCGCGGGGCGGCCGGGCCGGTGCCGGGGTGGGACGGGACGGGTCAGTCTCCGAGCGGGCCGAAGACCTTGCGGGTGTCGATGACATCGCCGGTCAGCGTCCAGCGCTCGCCCTCGAACTTCATCATCTGCATCGCCTCGATCGGGAAGCCGTCATCGGGGCCGGTGCTCATCTTCACGCCGGGCAGCAGCATCGGCACCTCGACGTCCTTGAGGTTGCGCATCGAGTCGCGCAGGCCCTCGCGGGTCTTGCACTCGGCGGCCTCCATCGTCTTGTGGAAGCTGCTCGCCACCGCCCAGCCGAACGCGTGGTACGGGACGTTCGGGTCGGCTCCCGGCGAGTACTGCTTCATCTTCTCCTGGTAGAGCTTCATCTCGGCGTCGTCCGCCCACTGCGGGTCGTTCGGGTCCTTGTAGTACGTGGACGACACGACCCCCTGCACGTTCTTGAACCCGACCGGCTCCAGCACCGTGACGGACGCGGCGACGTTGTTCAGGATGTGCAGCGGGTTCCAGTCCGTGATCTTGGCGTCCGCGGCCAGCGCCTGCGAGCCGAACTTCGGCGTCGTGACGTTGAGGAACACGTCGGCGCCCGAACCCGCGAGGTCGCGCATCTGCGCCTCCACGCTCGGGTCGGTGACCTCGTAGCTCTCCTCCTGGACGATCTTGATCTCGGTACCCTCGATCGCCTTCTTGAAGCCGTCCAGCAGGTC
Source organism: Actinomadura sp. 7K534 (assembly GCF_004348575.1). NCBI lineage: Bacteria > Bacillati > Actinomycetota > Actinomycetes > Streptosporangiales > Thermomonosporaceae > Actinomadura > Actinomadura sp. 7K534. Next base: position 12,060 of record NZ_SMKB01000123.1, on the reverse strand, counting down.
CTTGCCGAAGTCGTCGTTCTGGAACAGGACCGCGACCTTCGCCTTCGGCTTCTCCTGCTTGAGGTGCTGGGCGTACACCCGGGCCTCGGAGACGTAGTTGGGCTGCCAGCCGATCGTCCACGGGTGCTTGTCGTCGGTGCCCCACTTGCTGGCGCCGGTCGCCACGAAGACCTGCGGCACCTTCCGCTGGTTGGCGTAGTCCCACGTCGCCGTCGTCGAGGGGGTGCCGAGCGTCTGGAACAGCGCGAACACCTGCTCCTGCTCGACCAGCCGGCGCGCCTCCTCCACGGCCTTCGGCGGCTGGTAGCCGTCGTCGCGGACGACGAACTCCACCTGCCGGCCGTCGACGCCGCCCTTCTCCTTGTTGACGTAGTCGAAGTACGCCTTGATGCCCTTCGGGATGGCGCCGTAAGCGGAGGCCGGGCCGGACAGCGGGTAGATGCCGCCGAGCTTCAGCGACGAGTCGGTGATGCCGGTCGTCTGCTGGCCCTCGCACGCGCCGGTGGCGGTGCCGCCGTCGTCGCCGTCGTCCCGTCCGCCGCAGGCCGCCGCGGTCGTCGCCGCCAGCAGCACGGCCGCCGACACCGCCGTCCCACGCCGCAGCCTCCCGCCGTTCCCTGCTCGGCCGCTTCCCAATGGTCGACGCATGCCCTTACCCCTTCCGGAGGATCTTGTGAGACCGGGTCTTGTTGAACCAGTGCGCGCCACGCCCCGCCAGCCCGGCGAGCCCGGTCGGGGCGACGTACATCACCGCGATGATCAGCAGCCCGAAGATGACCCCCGGCGCCGCCTTGTTGATGTCCTGGGACCAGCTCGGCACGAACATCACGAACAGGCCGCCGAGCAGCGGCCCCCACGTCGACCCCAGCCCGCCGACCACGATCCCGGCCAGCAGCGTGATCGAGAGGTTGACGGTGAACGAGTCGGGGGACACGAACCCGATCGTCCACGTGTAGAGGCAGCCCGCCGCGCCCGCCAGCATCGAGCTCCACGCGAACGCGCGCCGCTTGTAGGAGGCCGGCTGCACGCCCATGACCTCCGCCGCCGTCTCGTTGTCGCGGACGGAGTGCATCGCCCGGCCGACCCGGGAGCGCAGCAGGAAGTGCACCACCAGGAACGCCAGGACCGTCCCGGCCAGCGCCAGGAAGTACAGCCACTGGTCCTGGGCGAGACCCGTCCACGCCGGGGGCTCCGGCTTCTCCAGCGTCAGCCCCATCGACCCGCCGGTCACCGACTCGAACCGCTTGAGCAGTGGGACGAGGAAGATCGCTATCGCCAGCGTCACCAGCGCCAGGTACAGCCCGCGCAGCCGGGTCGCGGGCACCCCGAACGCGAACCCGAGCACGAACGCCACCGCGGCCGCGAGCGGGAACGTCACCGGGTACGGCAGGTCCCAGTGGTACATCATGACGGCCGTCGAGTACGCGCCGACCGCGAAGAACGCCCCGTGCCCCAGGGAGATCTGCCCGGCATGGCCGACCAGGAGGTTCAGCCCGATCAGCGCGACCGCGTAGACCATCACCATAGTGAGCTGGAAGACCCGGAACGGCACCAGCTGGAACGGCGCCGCCACAGCCAGCAGCAGCAGCGCCCCGAGCGCGAGCATCCGCCAGTTCCGCACCGCGAACCCCGCCACTCCCGACGGCGGCGTACCGGGGTCCTCCTTCACGGCCTCCGCGGCCGCTGCGGCCTCCGCGGCTTCCGTGGTCTCCGTGGACTCGCTCATGCTGTGCTCCCCGCTCGCCTCCGGGACGCTCTCGGGCGCCGCCTTCCCTCCAGCTCGCTCATGCGCGCTCCACCACCGCTCGTCCGAACAGACCTTGGGGGCGCAGCAGGAGGACGCCGAGGATGATGGCCAGCGGGACGCCGATCTTCAGGTCGGAGCCGATGAAGTCCACGTAGGAGCCGGCCAGGGTCTCGGCCACGCCGACGATCAGGCCGCCGACCACGGCGCCCAGCGGGCTGTCGAACCCGCCGAGGGTGGCCGCGGCGAACGCGTAGATCAGGACGCCGCCCATCATGTTGGGCTCCAGGAACAGCAGCGGCGCGACGAGGACTCCCGACACGGCGCCGACCAGGGCGGCGAGGCCCCAGCCCAGCGCCAGCGTCCAGCCGACCCGGATGCCGACCAGCCGCGCCGACTCGGGGTTCGCCGCGACCGCGCGCATCCCGAGGCCGATCTTCGTGTAGCGGAACATCAGGTACAGCAGGCCCATCACGCCGCCCACCACGCCGAGGACGCCGAGCGTGGAGTAGGCGAGGCTGACGCCGCCGGCCTGGAGCGCGCCGCCCGGGAACGGGTTCGGGAAGTCCTTGATCAAGAACGACCAGATCCAGCCGGCCGCGGCGTTGACGAAGATGAACAGGCCCACGGTCACGATCACCAGGGTCAGCTCGGGCGCCCCCTCCACCGGCCGGATGATCACCCGTTCGATCAGCATGCCGCCGATGAACGAGATCGCCAGCGTCAGGACCAGCGCGAGCCAGAACGGCAGGCCCGCGTCGATGAAGGTCCACGCGATGTACGTGGCGAACATGGCCAGCTCGCCCTGCGCGAAGTTGACGATGCCGGTGAACTGGTAGATCAGCACGAGCGCGAGCGCCAGGCTCGCGTAGATCGCGCCGGCGCCCAGGCCCCCGATGAACTGCTGCACGAAGTCGGCCATGGCTAGATCCGGTATCCGAGGTAGGACTGGGCGACCTGCTCGTCGGCCTTGATCTCGCCCGCCGACCCCGACAGCACGATCCGGCCGCTCTCCAGGACGTGCGCCTGCCCGGCGATGTCCAGGGCGAGATGGGCGTTCTGCTCCACGACGACCACGGTGGTCCGCTCCTCCTGGTTGATCGATCGGACGATGCCGAACAGCTCCCTGGTCACCATGGGGGCCAGGCCGAGGGACGGCTCGTCCAGCAGCAGGACCCGGGGCCGCGACATCAGCGCCCGCCCGATCGCGAGCATCTGCTGCTCGCCGCCGCTGAGGCTGCCCGCCGCCTGTCTGACCCGCTCCTTCAGCACCGGGAAGTGGCCGTACACCCGTTCCAGGTCGGCCTGGACCTCGGCGCGGTTACGCCGCGCGTACGCGCCGAGCCGCAGGTTCTCCTCGACCGTCAGCGGCATGAACGTGCCGCGGCCCTCGGGGACGTGCGCCACCCCGCGCCGCGCGACGGTGTCCGGGGAGCGCCCCGACAGCGTCGTCCCGCCGAGCCGGACGGAGCCGCGCCCGCGGACCATGCCGCACAGCGCCCGCAGCAGCGTCGTCTTGCCCGCGCCGTTCGGGCCGAGGATCGCGCAGATCTCGCCCTCGCCGACCCGGAGGCTCACCCCGTGCAGCACCCGCACGGCGCCGTAGCCGGCGTGCAGGTCGTCCACCACCAGAAAGTCCCGGTCACCGCCCGCCGTGCTGACCGTGCCCTGCTCCTCCTCGGCCTTCGGGCCGCTCTCCTGCTCGCTCATGCTGCGCCTCCCGCGAGCCTCCGGGGCGCCTCTCGGCGCCGCCTTCCCTCGTCGCTCCGGTCGCTCATGCGGCGGTCCCCAGGTAGGCCTCGATGACGGCGGGGTCGCGCTGGACGTCCTCGGGCGAGCCCTCGGCGATCTTCTTGCCGAAGTCCAGGCAGATGACCCGGTCGCAGGTCCCCATCACGAACCCCATGTGGTGCTCGACGACGATCACGGTGACGTCGAAGTCGGTGCGGATCGACTGGAGCCAGCCGGCGAACTCGTCGATCTCGCCGTGGCTGAGGCCGTTGACGGGTTCGTCCAGCAGGAGCAGCCGCGGCCGGGCGGCCAGCGCGCGGGCCAGCTCGACCCGCTTGAGGGTGCCGAACGGGAGCCCGGCGGCGGGGTGCGCGGCGACGTCGGACAGCGCCAGCCGCTTGAGCAGCTCGTCAGCCTCCTCGCGCAGCCGGCACTCCTCGCTCCGGACGGACGGCAGCCGCAGGCTCGCGCTGAGGAACCCGGTCCGGCCGTGGTGGTGCGCGCCGACCATGACGTTGTCCCGGACGGACATCCGCGGGAAGAGCCCGAGGTTCTGGAAGGTGCGGGCGATGCCGAGCGCCGCGATCGCGTGCGGGGGCACGGCGAGCAGGTCCCGGCCCTCGTACGCGACACTGCCCGCGTCCGCGTCGTAGCGGCGGGTCAGGCAGTTGAACAGGGTGGTCTTGCCGGCGCCGTTCGGTCCGATCAGCCCGACCATCTCGCCGCCGCGCACTTCGAAGCCGACACCGCCCAATGCGGTGATGCCGCCGAAGCGGACGGTAAGATCGTGAACCTCCAGCATCCGGCCTCCTGAGCGCGGGGTGCGTCGGTGGCGCCGCGGGCGGTCACCACAGAACGGTGTTCTGGAGCAGGGGTCCTCACCGTAAAATCCGCCGCTCAGCGCGCACATTGGGCACGGGCACCCAAGATGTGAACCGGGTATTGTCCGCACCGAACAGCCCGCGTCTCGGACGTGTCACGGACCGTTGACGCTGGGGGGATAGCCAGCAATCATCCGGACATGTCCGCTGCATTCAGCACGGGAACGCTCAGCGATACGGAGAGACTCCGTACCGAACGCGCACGAATACTCGCCGAGCTCCTCGACGCGGTCGACGAACTGGCGGACAAGGCCGTCGAGACGATGCGGAGGGAGATCCCCGCCTACGAGGCGCGGGGCCCCGAGTTCCGCGCCGACGTGCGGGAGCAGGTGGGCCGGCACTACCGCACCAAGCTCGCCGTGCTCATGGAGGAGCGCACGGTCACCTTCGAGGACATCGCCTTCACGCGGCGCGCGTCGATGCGCCGCGCCCAGTCCGGGTTCGACCTGGCCGACTACATCAACGCGTTCCGGGTCGGGCAGCAGGTGTTCTGGGAGGCGGTGGTCGAGCACGCCGGCCGGTCGTACGCCGGGCACGAGGCGGCGCTGACGATGGCGTCCCCGCTGATGCGGTACTGCGACTTCGCCAGCACGCACGCCGCCCACGCGTACGCGGAGTTCCAGCGGTACGCCGCCGCGGAGAGCGTCCGGGAGAGCCGCGACCTGCTGGAGCTGCTGCTCGCCGGCGAGGCCCCCACCCGCGGGCCGCAGCTCGCGACCGCGCAGGCGCTCGGCCTGAACCCCGACTCGCGCGCCCCGCTGGTCGTCGTGGCGGCCGTCCTGGTCGGGGCGGACGTCAAGGCGGACTCCCGGCACGCGGCGTGCGCGGCGATCGCCCGGTCCGGGATCGGCAAGCACCGCACGCTCGCGGTCGTCCGGCAGTCGGAGATCGTCGCCGTGCCGGTGCTCGGGCCCGGCGGCGACGCGGAGCGGCTGTGCGCGCGGCTCCAGTCCGTCCAGGAGAACCTGCTCGCCGAGGACATCGTGCTGGCGATGGGCATCAGCACCGTGGTCGACGGCATGGCGCAGGTCCCCCGCGCCTACCAGGAGGCGCGGGGCGTTCTGGAGTTCCTGCCCGAGGACGGCGGCGTCGCGGCGCTGCCGCGGATCTCCCCGTTCGAGTACATGGCGCTGCGGGCCGACGACACCGCCCGGCACCTGGTCGACCCCCGGGTCGGCGAGCTGCTCGCGGAGGACCGGATGCGCGGCGGCGTGCTGACCGCGACGATCCGCGCGTTCGCCGCCGCGGACCTGAACCTGCGCGCCGCCGCGGAGCGGCTGCAGATCCACCACAACACCGCCCAGTACCGGCTGCGCCGCATCCAGGAGCGGACCGGGCGCAACCTCCGGCACTTCACCGACCTCGTGGACCTGCTGGTCGCGATAGCCCTCCAGGACGCCTTGCCACCGGCCACCAATCCCGGGCGGAAAAGACTGGTCTCCGCGACCAATGAGACGGACGGGACCGCCGACGTACCGTCGGCCCATGAACCTCGCTGAGCGGCTCCGTGCCGCCGCCGAACGGTTCGGCGGGCGGACGGTTCTCACGCTTGACCGGGAGGAGCTCAGCTACCGGGCGCTGGAGGTGATGAGCGCGCGGATGGGTGCGCTGCTGCGGCGGCGCGGGATCCGGCCCGGTGACCGGGTCGCGGTGATGCTCCCGAACGTGCCCGAGTTCGCCGTCGTCTACTACGGCGTGCTGCGTACCGGGGCGGTGGTCGTCCCCCTCGATCCGCTGCTGAAGCAGCGGGAGATCGCCGCCTACCTGGACGACAGCGCGGCCCGGCTCGTGATCGCCTGGCACGCGTTCGCCGAGACCGTCGAGGCGGGGACGGCCGGGACGCGCGCCGACTACATGTTCGTCGTGCCCGGCGAGTTCGGCAGGCTGCTGCGCACGATGCCGCCCGAGCACGACGCCGCCGTCCGGGCCGCGGACGACACCGCGGTGATCCTCTACAGCGCCGGGACGACGGGCCGGGCCAAGGGCATCGAGCTGACCCACGCCAACCTCGGCGGCAACGCGGAGACGGTGGCGCGGATGCTCGCCTTAGGGGTGGACGACGTCGTCCTCGGGGCGCTGCCGCTGTACCACGCGTTCGGGCAGACCTGCGCGCTCAACGCCACGCTGCACGCGGGCGGGCGGCTCACCCTGCTCCAGCGGTTCGAGGCGGGCCGGGCGCTGGAGGTCATCCGGCGGGACGGCGTGACGGTGTTCCCCGGCGTCCCGGCGATGTACATCGCGCTGCTCGACCAGCCGGGCGTGTCCGACCTGTCGCTGCTGCGGGTCTGCGTGTCCGGCGGCGCGGCGCTGCCGGTGGACGTGCTGCGCGCCTACGAGACGCGGTACGGCTGCCCGATCATCGAGGGCTACGGGCTGTCGGAGACCTCCCCGCTGGCGGCGTCCAACCGGGGCGGCGGCGACCGGCGGCAGGGGTCGATCGGGTGGCCGGTCCGCGAGGTGGAGATGCGGGTGGTCGGCGACGACGGCCGCGAGCTGCCGCGCGGCGAGATCGGGGAGATCGTCGTGCGCGGGCCCAACGTGATGAAGGGGTACTGGAACGACCCGGCGGCGACCGCGGAGGCGATCCGCGACGGCTGGTTCCACACCGGCGACCTGGGCCGCATGGACGCCGACGGGTTCTTCTACCTCGTCGGCCGCCGCCGCGACGTGATCATCCGGGCGGGGTACACGGTGTACCCGCGGGAGGTCGAGGAGGTCCTGTACGAGCATCCCGCGGTGCGCGAGGCGACCGTCGTCGCGTTCCCGCATCCGGAGGTGGGTGAGGAGATCGCGGCGGTGGTGGTGCTGCGGGCCCCGGCGACCGAGGACGACCTGCGCCGCTGGGTGAAGGAGCGGGTCGCCGCGTACAAGTACCCGCGCCGGGTCCGGTTCGTGGACGAACTGCCGACCAGCCCCACCGGCAAGATCCTCAAACGCGCCCTCGGGCTGACGTTCACCGTGCCGGACGACGCCGGCGGCCCCCTCGCCCCGGCCCGGAACCAGCCGTCATGACACCGCGGCCCCCTGGTGCAGGTACCGGTCGAACCACCGGGCGGCCATGGCCGTCACCTGCTCCAGCGTGCCGGGCTCCTCAAACAGGTGCGAGGCGTGCGGGACGACCTCCAGCCGGTGCTCGGCGGCGCGCATCCGGCCCGCCGCGTCGTCGTTGAGCCGCAGCACCTGAGGGTCCCGGGCGCCGACGATCAGCAGCACCGGTGCGGTGACCCGTTCGAGCGCGTCCCCGGCGAGGTCCGGGCGGCCGCCGCGGGACACGACGGCCGCGACGCGTCCGGGGCGCTCCGCCGCCGCGGCCAGCGCCGCCGCCGCGCCGGTGCTCGCGCCGAACAGCCCGACCGGGCGGCCCGCCGTCGGGGGCGCGGCCGCGAGCCAGTCGATCGCGCCCGCCAGCCGCCCCGTCAGCAGCCCGATGTCGAAGCGCAGCTCGCCGGTGCCGGCGTCGAGTTCGCCCTCCCGGGCGGTGAGCAGGTCGATCAGCAGCGTCCCGATGCCCGCGTCGTTGAGGCCGGCGGCGACGGCCCGGTTCCGCGGGCTGTGCCGGGAGCTTCCGCTGCCGTGCGCGAACAGCACCACACCCGACGGCTCGTCCGGCAGCGCCAGGTCGCCGGGCAGCGACGCGTCAGCGAGATCGATGGTGACCTGGGCAATGTTCATGCCGCGGGGCGTACCCGTCCCCCGGACGCCCATGCGGCGGCCCCCGGCCGATGCCACTGCGGAGCCGGGGCGCCGGTGACCGCTACCGGCCGCTGACGATCATGAGCGGGCAACACGGGGACGAATAGGGAAAACCTGGGCATCCCAGGCGGCAGGGAGGCCGGAGATGGGCGTGACGTTCAATCCGTACGACTTTCACGAGGTCGACGCGGACCCGTATCCGGTGTACGCGCGGCTGCGCGAGGAGGCGCCGGTCTACCGCAGCGAGGAGCTGGACTTCTGGGCGCTGTCCCGCCACGCCGACGTCGTCGCCGCGTTCCGCGACGCGGCCCGGTTCTCCTCCGCCAACGGGCCGCTGCTGGAGCGGCGCGCCTGGGGGCCGCAGGCGCGCGAGGCGATGTCGTTCATCGCGATGGACCCGCCCGAGCACACCCGGATGCGGCGGCTGGTGTCCCGCGCGTTCACGCCCCGGCGGATCGCGGAGCTGGAGGGCCGGATCCGCGAGATCGCCCGGCGGTACGTCGCGGCGGCGCTGGAGCGCGGCGGGTTCGACCTGATCCGCGACATCGCGGCGCCGGTGCCCACCGACGTCATCTCCGAACTGGCGGGCGTCCCCGAGGCCGACCGCGCCGAGCTGCGCCGGCTCGGCGACGCCGCGCTGCACCGGGAGCCGGGCACGCAGGAGATCAGCCGGGAGGGCGCCGCGGCCCTGCTGGAACTCGTCGGGCACTTCGCGGCGCTCGTGGCCGACCGGCGCCGGGAGCGGCGCGACGACCTCACGTCCGCGCTGCTCGACGCCGCCGCGGACGAGGACCCGCTGACCGACGCGGAGATCATCGCGTTCCTGCACCTGCTGGTCGGGGCGGGGAACGAGACGACCACGAACCTCATCGGCAACGCCGTCTACTGGGCCTGGCGGCACCCGGAGCAGCGCGCCAGGGCGTTCGGGGGCCGGATCGCCGAGTGGGTCGAGGAGACGCAGCGCTACGACACCGCCGCGCCGACCCAGCTGCGCACCCTCACCGAGGACGTCGAGCTGCACGGGACCCGGATACCGGCCGGCGCCCGGGTCATGCTGCTGCCCGGCGCGGCCAACCGGGACCCGCGGGTCTTCGACCGGGCGGAGGAGTACGACCTGGACCGGGACACGAGCGACCTGGTGAGCTTCGGCAGCGGCCCGCACTTCTGCCTCGGCGCCGCGCTGGCCCGCATGGAGGCGCGGGCCGTGCTGTCGGAGCTGGTGGAGCGGGTGGCCGGCTACGACCTGGACCCGGCGGCCGGGTCGCGCCGCCAGTCCATCTACATCAGGGGGTTCGCGTCCCTGCCCATGACGGTGACCACCCGCTGACCGGCCGGCGGGCCGGGGGCCGGCGGCCGCCGGTCAGGGTTTGCGGGCCACCGCGCCGAGCCAGACGTTGCGCAGGTCCTCGCGGATGTCCGAGGGGTCCGGTGCGTGCCATTCCGAAATGCACGCCAGACCCGGATCGACCGGGACCAGGCCGTCGAAGAACCGTTCGATGTCGCGACGGGTCCTGGGATGCATGGGGGCGTTGCTTTTCGCGAACACGTCCATTCCCGAGCGGTTGTCATCGGGCCGTGTCCGGCGCACCTCTTCGTCGGTTATGTGCGAAATGACCAGATGGCTCCCCGGGCCCATGGCGTCGGTGAGCACCCGCACGGCCGCGTGCGGATCGTCCTCGTCAGGAATGAAATGCAGAACGCCCGTGACGAGCACGCACAGCGGCTCGTCGAAGTCGATCAGGCGGCGGGTCTCCGGATGCTCCAGGATGCGCTCCGGCCGCCGCAGGTCCTCCGCGACGACCGCGACCGCGCCGGGATCGCCGGTGAGCAACGCGCGGGCGTGGGCGCAGACCGCCGGGTCGTTGTCGACGTACACGACCCGCGAGCCCGGCGCGTGCCGGTACGCGATCTGGTGGACGTTGTCCATGGTGGGGAGCCCGGTGCCGACGTCGAGGAACTGGCGCACCCCGTAGCCGGCCACCAGCTGCACGGCCCGCCCGATGTACTCGCGGTGGTTGCGCGCGTACAGCGGCGACGCCGGCTCCACCTCGGTCAGCCGCGCGACGGCCTCCCTGTCGGCGGCGAAATTGTCCTTGCCGCCGAGCATGGCGTCATAGATCCGCGCGATGTTGGGGACGCCGGGTTCCAAGTTCAGTTGCACGAAGTCTCCGTGATCCCGGAAGGAGAACGCCACAGTATCCCCAGCCGGAACACCGATCCACCACAATACCGAAACGGCCCTTTCCGGCCGCGCATCCGGTGGGAACGGGTGGTCCCGGCTCCCTTGACCTGAGCCGGGACCGCCCGCGGGAGCGCCCGCCACCCCCGGGGCAGACGCCGCGTCGAAATGCAGCCGCTGCCAAATGCGGGCGCCGTCAATTGCCGGAATCCGTCAAAAGCGAGCGCCACTAGGAGTAGGCGTTGTCGGCCTCGTGCTCGCTCTCCCTGGACCGCCGCACGGTGAAGAAGCCGATCAGCGCGGCGATCGCGGCGACGAGCTCGCCGGCCAGACTGATCGTCTTGTCCGCGTACCACGACGGGTCGTACATGCGCGGAATCGGCCCGAGCTGCCCGAAGTCGACGAAGTAGTAGAGCAGCACGGCGCCGGCCGCGCTGGCGGCGACCAGGAACGCCAGCGCGTACGTCCACCTCCGCGCCCACACCAGCACGAGAACGGCCGCCACCGCCGCCGCGATGGCCTGCGCGTAGAAGAGGTCGTCCCCGGCGATGGTGCCGCTCGGGGTGTTGGGTCCCGGCGCCATGTCAGGCGCGAAACGCCAGTGGATGACGGCGTCCGCCGCGAGTCCCGCGGCGACGAGTAGTCGAAGAACAATGCCCATACCCATGGCACGGCCATACCCCGCCCACGGATCAAAGCGCGGAAAAATTTCTCCGAATCTGGTCAACCGGCGCGCCGGGCCCTGACCCGGCGATGGCTCCAGACCAGGAGGGCGAACAGGATGATGCCCGACAGGATGAGGCCGAGGCCGGTGCTCCACCCGCTGAGCGGCAGCCGCTTCTCGACGATCCACAGGACGCCCGCGCCGAGCAGCCCCAGGCCGGTGAGCACCGAGCCGGTGAGGCGCCACCACGAGGTCACGCTCTCCTCGGCCGCCTGGATCGCCCGGATCCGCACCGGCTCGACGAACCGCTCCACCGACGGGAGCGCGCGGGCGAGGATCAGCAGGCCCGCCAGGACGAGCAGCATCCCCGGGCCCGGCAGGACCAGCAGCGCGACCCCCGCCAGCAGCACGCAGCCGCCCAGGACGGCCAGCGCCCCGCGTGTGGCGTGCCTGCCGTAGCTGCGCCTCATCCGTGCCTCCCCCGTCGGCCTCCGCCGTCCGTACCGCGTCCACGTTACCGACGCCGGCCGCTCACAAAAAGATCTTGCCTCCGGCGGCGACCGCCGTTAAAGGGGGATGAGCCCGGCACATGCGGCCCCCCGCCGCACCGCCACGGGAGGGCGGGGGTACCGCGTGCGGTCCGGGACGCTCAGATGGGGTATCGCGTGGCCTCGTCGACCTCCGTGCTCCCGGGATCCGCGATCACCTGCGGTTTCGGCGGGACCTCCTGCCCGGCGACCACGTCCTCGTCGAAGGCGAAGCCGTACCGCCCGAGGATCGGGGACAGCCACTCCTCCAGCGGGTCCTCACGCAGTTCCGGCGGCCGCCGGGCCAGCGACCGGAGGTAGCGCTGCCGGATCCCGCCCACCAGGTCCAGGCTGTACTGGAACCGGGCGTGGGCGGCACCGCACACGCGCGCCGCCACCGGGGCCGCGAACACGACGGGATCCCAGATCACCAGGTCCGGCCGCCAGCCGCGGGCGAACTCGACCAGCTCGTCGACCATGTCCGGGGTGAAGATCTCCCGGAAGACCGACGACGTCCAGGCGGAGAACACGCCGTGCATGTAGTCGTAGGTCAGCCATGCCGGCCTCAGTTCACCGAGGTCCAGCACCTGGCGCCACTGGTGCCAGGGGAAGGGGTCCTCCGCGTGTGCGCGCTCCTCCTG
>NZ_SMKB01000122.1:0-21457 GCF_004348575.1 Actinomadura sp. 7K534 | reverse complement strand
GGGGAGGGGACATGCGCGTCGTCGTCGCGCTCGGAGGGAACGCGCTGGTCAGGCGGGGGGAGACACCGGACGCCGAACCGCAGCGCGGCAACGTCGACCGGGCCGTCCGGTCGCTGGCGCCGCTCGCCGAGCGGCACGAGCTGATCATCACGCACGGGAACGGGCCGCAGGTGGGGGTGCTCGCGCTGGAGAGCCTCAACGACCCCGGCCTGACCCGCCCGTACCCGCTGGACACCGTCGGCGCCGAGACCCAGGGCATGATCGGCTACTGGATGCTGCAGTCGCTGCAGAACGCGCTGCCCGGCCGCCAGGTGATGGCGATGATCACCCAGACGCTGGTGTCGGCGGTGGACCCGGCGTTCGCCGACCCGGCCAAGTTCGTCGGGCAGCTCTACGGCCGGGTGGAGGCCGAGAAGCTCGCCGCGGAGTACGGGTGGACCGTCCGGCGGGACGGGGAGGGCTGGCGCCGCGTGGTCCCGTCCCCGCGGCCGCAGCGGATCATCGAGACCCGGCTGATCAGGGAGCTGGTCCGGCTCGGGACGATCGTGGTCTGCGCGGGCGGCGGCGGCATCCCGGTCGTCCGCAACGACGTCGGGCGGCTGGAGGGCGTCGAGGCGGTGATCGACAAGGACCACACGGCGTCGCTCCTGGCGGAGAGCATGGACGCGGACGCCCTGCTGATCCTCACCGACGTGCCCCGCGTGATGCGCGACTTCGGCACCGACCGGGAGAAGGAGATCGTCCACACCACCCCGTACGAGCTGCGGGCCGAGCGGTTCCCCGCCGGGTCGATGGGGCCCAAGGTGGAGGCCGCCGCGACCTTCGTCGAGCGCACGGGCGACATGGCCGCGATCGGGCTGCTCGACCAGTGCGTGGAGATCCTCGACGGGACCGCCGGGACGATCGTCACCCCCAGCGGGACCTGGCCGCTCGCGAGCACGCCGTGACCGCCGGGACCGCGCCCGGCTCGTTCGCGCGCAGCCTCCTGCGGACCAAGCCGGTCGACCGGCTCGTCGCCGAGGGCGGGGCCGGCGAGGGCGGCGAGCTCAAGCGCTCGCTGAGCCTGCTGCAGCTCACCGCCATCAGCATCGGCGCTACCCTCGGCACCGGCATCTTCGTCGTGCTCGGCGAAGCGGTGCCGCTGGCGGGCCCCGCGGTCACGCTGTCGTTCGTCCTCGCCGCCGTCACCGCGCTGTTCTCGGCCCTGTCGTACGCCGAGCTGGCCGGGACGATCCCGGTGGCCGGGTCGTCGTACTCCTACGCCTACGCCACGCTCGGCGAGCTCGTCGCCTGGGTGTGCGGCTGGTGCCTGCTGCTGGAGTACGCGGTGTCGGTGTCGGCGGTATCGGTCGGCTGGGGCTCCTACCTCAACGCGTTCTTCGACGCCGCGTTCGGCTTCACGATCCCGGACGCGGTCAGCAGCCCGCCGGGCGAGGGCGGGCTCGTCAACATCCCGGCGGTGGTCGTGGTCATGCTGGCCACGTTCCTGCTGCTGCGCGGCGCGTCGGAGAGCGCCACCGCCAACACGGTCATGGTGTTCCTCAAGATCGCCGTGCTGCTGTTCTTCTGCGCGGTCGCGTTCACCGCGTTCCGGTCGCAGAACCTCGCCTCGTTCGCGCCGATGGGCTGGGCGGGACTCAGCGCCGCCGGCTCCAGGGTCTTCTTCTCCTACATCGGCTTCGACGCCGCGTCCACCGCCGGCGAGGAGGCCAAGGACCCGCGCCGCGACCTGCCGCTCGCGATCATCATCTCGCTGGTCGTCGTGACCGCCATCTACGTGCTGGTCGCGCTGGCCGCGGTCGCCGCGATGCACTGGACGGAGTTCGACATCAGCGGATCCGAGGCGTCGCTGGCGGAGGTGCTGGACACGGCGACCGGGGCCACCTGGCCGTCGATCGTCCTGTCGCTCGGCGCGGTGATCGCCATCGCCAGCGTCGTCCTGACCGTCATGTACGGGCAGACCCGCATCCTGTTCGCGATGTCGCGGGACGGCCTCGTCCCGCCCGTCTTCCAGAAGGTGAGCCCGTCGCGGCGGGTGCCGGTCGCCAACACGCTCATCGTGGCGCTGTTCATCTCGGTGCTGGCGGCGGTGATCCCGCTCGGCCGGCTGGTGGACGCCACGAGCATCGGGACGCTGTTCGCGTTCGCGCTCGTCAGCGTCGGCGTCCTCGTCCTGCGCCGCACCCGGCCGGACCTGCCGCGCGGCTTCCGGGTCCCGTTCTACCCGGTGACGCCACTGCTCGGCGTCGGGTTCTGCGTGTACCTGATGGTCGGCCTCGGCGGCGTCACCTGGGTGGTCTTCGGGCTCTGGATCCTCGTCGGCCTGGCCGCGTACTTCCTGTACGGGCGCCGGCGGTCGCGCCTGGCGGCCGGGCCCTCGGGAAGGACGTCGCCATGAGCGGGCGGAACGCGATGCGGGTCCTGGTCGGATACTCGCCCGACGACCGCGGCGAGGACGCGCTCGCCCTCGCGGCCCTGGTCGCCGAGGGAGCGGGCGCCTCGCTCACGGCCGCGCACGTCTACCCGCCCCCATGGCCCGCCCACGGCCCCGGCAGGGTGGACGCCGAATGGGTCGCCTACCTCAAGAGCCAGGCGGACGAGGCCCTTGTCCAGGCGGCCGAGCGGCTCGGTGAGCTGTCGGTTCCGCAGGAGCGCCTCACCGTGCGCGCCCATCCCCACCGGGGCAGCGGCCGCGGGCTCGCCGAGGTCGCCAGGGACGTCGGCGCCGGCCTCATCGTCATCGGCTCGGCCCCGCGCGGGCGGCGCGGGCGCATCGCCATCGGCAGTACCGCCGACCAGCTCCTGCACGGCTCGCCCGCCCCGGTGATGCTCGCCCCCCGCGGCTACGCGGGGCACGCGCCCGGCAGGCTGGAGCGGCTGACGATCGCGTACTGGCGCCGCCGTGACGTCGAGGGGCCGCTGCGCGCCGCCGCGGAGTTCGCCGGGACCCTCGGCCTGCCGATGCGCCTGGTCACGCTCGTGCTGCGGCCTCCCGGGCTCGCGGCGCGGTTCCAGGCCGCGGGCGGCGTCCTGGAGCGGCAGGTGGCGCAGGCCGACGAGGACCTGCGCGAGGCCGCAGGGCTCCTCGGCGGCGGCGCGCCGGTGGAGCGGCTGACCGCCGTCGGGACCGGCATCGACAAGGCCCTCGGCACCGTCGATATGCTGCCCGGTGAAGTGCTGGCCTGCCATTCCAGCCATGACGCGCCGCTGCGCAAGGTCTTCCTCGGCGAGAGCTCCGGCAAGATCGTGCGGGCCGCGCCGTGCCCGGTGCTGGTCCTGCCGCGCGCCGCGGCGAAAGCCCAGGTTAGGTAAGGCTTACCTGCGTGAGCTACGACATCGGCGTTCCGGTGTTTCCCGGGAAGGAATTACGGCACACTGATGTTGTGAAATACGTGAGCGAGGACCAGACGCATGCCCGGGCCGCCGTCGCGCGGCCCTCCGGCGTGCCGTCCGGCCCCGGTCACACCGGCTCCGGCGCGTCGCTGACCGGCGCCGGGACCGAGCGCGACACCCGCGCCCGGGTGGCGCGGCTGATCCTCGAGCACGGGCCCGTCACGGCGTCCGCGCTGGGGGAGCGCGTCGGCCTCACGCCGGCCGCGATCCGCCGGCACCTGGACGCGCTGCTGGCCGAGGGCATGATCGAGGTCCGGAAGGCGCGCACGCCCCAGGCCCGCCGCGGCCGGGGACGTCCCGCGAAGTGGTTCGCCATCACCGACGAGGGGCGCAGCGCGTTCGTGCACGCCTACGACGACCTGGCGACCAGTGCGCTGCGGTTCCTCGCCGAGACGGCGGGCGAGCACGCGGTCGCCGAGTTCGCCCGGCGCCAGATAGCCGATCTGGAGCGGCGCTACCGGCCCGTCGTGCAGGACGCCCCGCCCCACCAGCGGGTCCGCACGCTCGCCGAGGCGCTGTCGGGCGACGGCTACGCGGCGGCCGCGGCCAAGGCGCCGCAGCCGGGCGGCGGCGAGCAGCTGTGCCAGCACCACTGCCCGGTCGCGCACGTCGCCGCGGAGTTCCCGCAGCTGTGCGAGGCCGAGACCGAGGCGTTCAGCCGGCTGCTGGGCACGCCCGTCCAGCGGCTGGCCACGATCGCCCACGGCGACGGAATCTGCACCACCCACGTCAGCCCGGTCGACTTGTGCGCCGACCGGGCCCGTGGTGACGGTCCGGAGGGACGCCCCATTGACATCCACCCAGCGGCCGAAGCCGAGGGATCCGACCCGGGGGGCCGAGGTTGACGCTTCATAGACCGCCCAACGGCGAAGTCTCCACGTCCTGCAACGGCATGCCCTGCCGCCGGTCGTCTGGTTATCACGACGTGACCAACGTATCACTCTCTGGAGTTTCCATATGACTACTGCAGCCCACCCTGAGCTGGAAGGGCTCGACAGGTACAAGTTCGGCTGGGCCGACTCTGACGAGGCCGGTGCCTCGGCCCGCCGCGGCCTGAACGAGGAAGTCGTCCGCGACATCTCGGCCAAGAAGGACGAACCCGACTGGATGCTCGACCTGCGTCTCAAGGGCCTGCGGCTGTTCGACAAGAAGCCGATGCCCACGTGGGGCTCCGACCTGTCGGCCATCGACTTCGACAACATCAAGTACTTCGTGCGCTCCACCGAGCAGCAGGCCACGTCCTGGGAGGAGCTCCCCGAGGACATCAAGAACACCTACGACAAGCTCGGCATCCCGGAGGCGGAGAAGCAGCGCCTCATCGCCGGCGTCGCCGCGCAGTACGAGTCCGAGGTCGTCTACCACAAGATCCGCGAGGACCTTGAGGAGAAGGGCGTCCTGTTCCTGGACACCGACACCGGCCTGCGCGAGCACCCGGAGATCTTCCAGGAGTACTTCGGCTCGGTGATCCCCGTCGGCGACAACAAGTTCGCCGCGCTCAACACCGCCGTCTGGTCGGGCGGCTCGTTCGTCTACGTGCCGCCGGGCGTGCACGTGGAGATCCCGCTCCAGGCGTACTTCCGCATCAACACCGAGAACATGGGGCAGTTCGAGCGGACGCTGATCATCGCGGACGAGGGCTCGTACGTCCACTACGTCGAGGGCTGTACCGCGCCGATCTACAAGTCGGACTCGCTGCACTCCGCGGTCGTGGAGATCATCGTGAAGAAGGACGCCCGCGTCCGCTACACGACGATCCAGAACTGGTCCAACAACGTCTACAACCTGGTGACCAAGCGCGCCGTCGCCTACGAGGGCGCCACCATGGAGTGGGTCGACGGCAACATCGGCTCCAAGGTCACCATGAAGTACCCGGCGGTGTACCTGCTCGGCGAGCACGCCAAGGGCGAGACCCTGTCGATCGCCTTCGCCGGCGAGGACCAGCACCAGGACGCCGGCGCCAAGATGGTGCACGCCGCCCCGAACACCTCCAGCACCATCATCTCCAAGTCGGTGGCCCGCGGCGGCGGCCGCACGTCCTACCGCGGCCTGGTCCAGGTCCAGGACGGCGCGGCGCGCAGCAAGTCCACCGTCAAGTGCGACGCGCTCCTCGTCGACCAGATCAGCCGGTCCGACACCTACCCCTACGTCGACGTCCGCGAGGACGACGTGGAGATGGGCCACGAGGCGACCGTCTCCAAGGTGTCCGAGCAGCAGCTGTTCTACCTCATGAGCCGCGGTCTCACCGAGGACGAGGCGATGGCGATGATCGTGCGCGGGTTCGTCGAGCCCATCGCGCGCGAGCTGCCGATGGAGTACGCCCTCGAGCTGAACCGGCTCATCGAACTGCAGATGGAAGGAGCCGTGGGTTGATGGGACTGGAGACCCGGTCTGATCAGCGGCCGCTCTCGACGCTGCACGACAGGTCGTCGTACGACCTGGGCGACTTCGAGGTGCCCACGGGCCGCGAGGAGGAGTGGCGGTTCACCCCGCTGCGCCGCCTCCGCGGCCTGCACAACGGCACCGCCGAGCCGCACGGCAAGGTCCTGGTCGAGGCCGAGGCGGCGCCGGAGGTGACGGTCGAGACCGTCGGCCGCGACGACGCCCGGCTCGGCAAGGCGTACGTGCCCGCCGACCGCGTCAGCGCGCAGGCGTGGAACTCCTTCACGCATGGCACCGTCGTGACCGTCCCGAAGGAGGCCGTCGCGTCCGCGCCGACCGTCCTGCGGGTGCGCGGCGAGGACGCCTCCTCGGCCGCCTACGGCCACACCACGGTCGTGGTGGAGCCGTTCGCCGAGGCCACCGTCGTGCTCGCGCACCGCGGGTCGGCGACCTACGCCGACAACGTCGAGTTCGTCGTCGGCGACGGCGCCCGCCTCTCGGTGATCAGCCTGCAGGACTGGGACGACGACGGCGTGCACGTGTCGCACCAGCACGCCAGGCTCGGCCGCGACGCGCGGTTCGTCTCGCACAACATCTCGCTCGGCGGCGACCTCGTGCGGATCTCCCCGTCCGTGGCCTACGACGGGCCCGGCGGCGACGCCGAGCTGTACGGGGTGTACTTCGCCGACGGCGGCCAGCACCTGGAGCACCGCCTCCTGGTCGACCACGCCGTCCCGCACTGCCGCAGCCGCGTCGACTACCGCGGCGCGCTGCAGGACCAGGACGCGCACGCCGTCTGGATCGGCGACGTGATCATCCGCGCGGAGGCGGAGGGCACCGACACCTACGAGCTGAACCGCAACCTCGTCCTCACCGACGGGACGCGGGTCGACTCCGTCCCGAACCTGGAGATCCTCACCGGCGAGGTCGCCGGCGCCGGGCACGCGTCGGCGTCCGGCCGGCTGGACGACGAGCACCTGTTCTACCTGCAGGCGCGCGGGATCTCCTTCGACGACGCGCGCCGCATGGTCGTGCGGGGCTTCCTCGGCCAGCTGATCGAGCGGATCGAGGTCGCCGAGGTCCGCGACAAGGTCGTCGAGGCGATCGAGGAGGAGCTGGACCGGGGAGCGGCTCGATGAGCTACGTCAAGGTGTGCGCGTTGGACGACGTGCCCGCAGACGGGGCGATCGCCGTGGAGGTGGACGACACCCCCATCGCGATCGCGCGCAGCGGCGAGGACGTGTACGCCCTCAACGACATCTGCTCCCACGCCGAGGTCTCCCTCTCCGAGGGCGAGGTCTACGACGGCACCATCGAGTGCTGGCTGCACGGGTCCTGCTTCGACCTGCGCAGCGGCAAGCCCACCAACCCGCCGGCCACGCAGCCGGTCGCCACATACAAGGTCAAGGTCGAGGACGGCGACGTCTACGTGTCGCTCGCCGCCGGCGACTAGGCCCCACGACGAAGGAACCACGAGCACTATGGCCACGCTAGAGATCCGCGACCTCCACGTCTCCGTCGGCGACGGCGCCGACGCGAAGGAGATCCTGCGCGGGGTAGACCTGACCGTGCAGGCCGGCGAGACCCACGCGATCATGGGGCCGAACGGCTCCGGCAAGTCCACCCTGGCGTACGCGATCGCCGGGCACCCGAAGTACGACGTGACGGCCGGGTCCGTCACCCTCGACGGCGAGGACGTCCTCGCCATGTCGGTCGACGAGCGGGCCCGCGCGGGGCTGTTCCTCGCGATGCAGTACCCGGTCGAGGTGCCGGGCGTGTCGGTGTCGAACTTCCTGCGCTCGGCCGTCACCGCCGTGCGCGGCGAGGCGCCGAAGCTGCGCGAGTTCTCCAAGGAGATGAAGCAGGCGATGGACGGGCTCGCCATCGACCCGGCCTTCGCGCAGCGCAGCCTGAACGAGGGCTTCTCCGGCGGTGAGAAGAAGCGCCACGAGATCCTGCAGCTGGAGATGCTGAAGCCGAAGGTCGCCGTCCTGGACGAGACCGACTCCGGCCTCGACGTCGACGCCCTCAAGGTCGTCTCCGAGGGCATCAACCGGTTCGCGTCCGGCGACACCGGCGTCCTGCTCATCACCCACTACACGCGCATCCTGCGGTACGTGAAGCCCGACTTCGTGCACGTCTTCGCCGCCGGCCGCCTCGTCGCCGAGGGTGGGCCCGAGCTGGCCGACGAGCTGGAGGAAGAGGGCTACGAGAAGTACACCAAGGCGGGCGCATCCCTATGACGCCGAGCGGAGCGCCCCAGGGGGCGCGGGCGGAGGCCGCGCCGCAGGCCGGCGCGGGCCTCCTGCCGGAGGAGCTGAAGAAGGACTTCCCGCTGCTGCAGCGCACGGTGCGCGGCGGCCGCCCCCTGGTGTACCTCGACTCGGGCGCGACGTCGCAGAAGCCCCTCCGGGTGCTGGACGCGGAGCGCGAGTTCTACGAGCGGCACAACGCGGCGCCGCACCGGGGCGCGCACCTGCTGGCCGAGGAGGCGACGGAGGGCTACGAGCAGGCCCGCGCGTCGATCGCCCGGTTCATCGGCGCGGCACCCGGTGAGATCGTGTTCACCAAGAACGCCACCGAGGGCATCAACCTCGTCGCGTACGCGATGAGCAACGCCGCGACCGCGGGCCCGGAGGCGGCGCGGTTCGCGGTCGGCCCCGGCGACGAGATCGTGGTGTCGGAGATGGAGCACCACGCCAACCTGGTCCCGTGGCAGCAGCTCTGCCGGCGGACCGGGGCGACGCTGCGCTGGTTCGGCATCACCGACGACGGCCGCCTCGACCTGGCGGACCTGGACGGCCTCGTCAACGAGCGGACGAAGATCGTCGCGCTGACGCACCAGTCGAACGTGCTGGGCACCGTCCCGCCGATCGACCTGATCGTGGCGCGCGCGCACGCCGTGGGGGCGCTCGTCCTGCTGGACGCCGCGCAGTCCGTGCCGCACCAGCCGGTGGACGTGTCCGCGCTGGGGGCCGACTTCCTGGCGTTCTCCGGGCACAAGATGCTCGGCCCGACCGGCATCGGCGTGCTGTGGGGGCGGTCGGAGCTGCTGGAGGCGATGCCGCCGTTCATCACCGGCGGTTCGATGATCGAGGTCGTCCAGCTGGAGGAGTCGACGTTCATGCCGCCGCCGCAGCGGTTCG
Source organism: Actinomadura sp. 7K534 (assembly GCF_004348575.1). Classification (NCBI taxonomy): domain Bacteria; kingdom Bacillati; phylum Actinomycetota; class Actinomycetes; order Streptosporangiales; family Thermomonosporaceae; genus Actinomadura; species Actinomadura sp. 7K534. Next base: position 12,539 of record NZ_SMKB01000122.1, on the reverse strand, counting down.
AGGCGGGCGTCCCGATGACCGCGCAGGCGATCGGCCTCGGCGCGGCGTGCGAGTACCTCACCGAGATCGGCATGGACCGGGTGCACGCGCACGAGGAGGCCCTGGTCGCCTACTCGCTGGAGCGGCTCACGGAGATCCCCGGCGTCCGGATCATCGGCCCCGGAACCACCGAGGCCCGCGGCGGCGCCGTGTCGTTCACCGTCGAGGACATCCACCCGCACGACGTCGGGCAGGTCCTCGACGAACTGGGCGTCGAGGTGCGCGTCGGCCACCACTGCGCGTGGCCGATCTGCCGCCGCTTCGGCATCCCGGCGACCACCCGCGCGACGTTCTACCTCTACAACACCCTCGCCGACGTGGACGCGCTCGCCGACGGGGTAAGGCAGGCCCAGAAGTTCTTTGGTACCTCATGATTTCGGGGGGTGGCAGGGGGGTCGTCCCCCCTGAAGGGAACTGTGGAACACGCTGGGCCGGGGCCCGGTTGTAGGGATAAAGGCTTGAAAGGACGACATGCAGCTGGAGGCGATGTACCAGGAGGTCATCCTGGACCACTACCGCAACCCCCTTCACAAGGGGCTGCGGGAGCCGTTCGAGGGGGAGGCGCACCACGTCAACCCGACGTGCGGTGACGAGGTGACGCTGCGCGTCCACCTGTCCGGCGACGGTCAGGACGCCACGGTAGCGGACGTCTCCTACGACTCCATGGGCTGCTCGATCAGCCAGGCCAGCGCCTCGGTGATGGCCGACCTGCTGATCGGGAAGTCCGTCAAGGAGGCGATGGCGGTCGGCGAGGAGTTCCTGACGCTGATGCAGTCGCGCGGCCGGGACGCCGACTTCGACGAGGACGTCCTCGAGGACGCCATCGCCTTCGCCGGGGTCTCCAAGTACCCCGCCAGGATCAAATGCGCCCTGCTCGCCTGGATGGCGTGGAAGGACGCGACCGCCCGCGCACTCGGAGAGGCATCATGACCGATACGCCCGCCACCGGCTCGCCCGCCACCGACACCGTGCCCGAGGAGGACGTCCTTGAAGCCCTCAAGGACGTCGTCGACCCGGAGCTCGGCATCAACGTCGTCGACCTCGGCCTCGTGTACGGCGTCAACCTCGATGACGAGGTCGCCACGCTGGACATGACGCTGACCAGCGCCGCGTGCCCGCTCACCGACGTGATCGAGGACCAGACGCACAGCGCGCTGGAGGGCCTGGTCAAGGACGTCAAGATCAACTGGGTGTGGCTCCCGCCGTGGGGCCCCGACAAGATCACCGACGACGGCCGCGACCAGCTCCGCGCCCTCGGCTTCAACATCTGACCCGCGTCCCGGCGCGGATCGCGCGTGTGAAAGGGGCCGCACCCCCGGTTCGGGGTGCGGCCCCTTCGCATGCGCGGCTCGCATTGGGCGGTCACTTCGGCACGGTGTGCTCCGCGGGCGGCCGGGAGGCGTCCGTCTTCTTCGGCTTCGCCGGCCAGAGGGTGTGGCTGACGGGCCAGATCGACCAGATCGCCAGGACCATGCCGAGGCGGCCGAGCCAGGCGCTGAGGGCGGCTGTGCGATCGGGGTCGTCCACCAGGGCGATCATCACCAGGAGAAGGCCGCAGGCGATGGCGGTGGCGAGGGCGGCCTTGCCGAACTCCCGCCACTCGTACCGGGTGCGCGCCCGGCCGTACTTCGGTTTGCCGCGGGGCGGCGGTCCGCCCGCGAAGCGGTGCGCGAAGCGCTCGTCGGCCCAGCGGACGATGCTGTGCCCGAACGCGACCGAGTAGCCGAGGTAGGCGGCGGCGAGGCCGTGCCCGGTGCCGGCGGTCGCGCCGCCGCGCAGGTCGATCGCCGTGGCGGCCAGCAGGACGAGGTCGATGAGCGGGACGCACAGCAGGAGCGCCGCGCCGGTCCGCCGCAGCCGCAGCGGGTAGCGGGCGAGGAGCCCGGCCCCGAGGACGACCCAGAAGCCGATCTCGCAGCCGACGATGATCGCGATGAGCACGTGGAGTCCCTTCTTGCGTCACTCCAGCGTGGCGCGGCGACGGCGCGGGATCGTCGTCCGGTGTGAGGTTTCGCGGGTCGTCCGAAGGATGTACGGAAGGTCCTCACGCGGGTGGAGCGGGCACCCGCGCGGGGATGCTGAGATGTATCCGTGGACAAGGTCCGACGCCTCACGACCCGCCAGGACGTTCTGATCGCCGCCGCGGCGCTGGCCGGCGGGCTGCTGATGCTCGCCGTGCGCGGCTACTCCATCTGGTCGATGGAGGAGTGGAACCCGTCGCGCTGGGTGCGCCTCGTCCCGCTGCTGGGGCTGTGCTCGGCGATGCTGCTGAGGCGGACCGCGCCGCTGGCCGGGCTGGCCCTGGCGACCCCGTTCAACTTCGCCGACGTGGTCCTCGGCCCGAGCATCGCCACCGCGATGATCTACGGGGACGCGCTGTACGCGGCGAGCCTGTACGGGCGGCGCCGGACGGCGGAGTGGCTGCTCGGCGTGACCGTCCTGGCGTCGCTGGCGGTGACGGCCGGCGTCGGGATCGCGATCGGGCAGGTCGCCGGCGGCATCGTCGGCGGCGCGGTCGCCGGGGTCGTCTGGGTGGGGCCGGTGATGACCGCGATGGCCGTCCGGGAGCACCGCTTCCGGGCGGAGGCGGAGCGGCAGCGCGCCGAGCAGGTGGCGCGGCTGGCCGAGATGGACCGGCTCGCCGCCGTGGACGCCGAGCGCGCCAGGATGGCCCGGGAGCTGCACGACGTGGTCGCCAACCACCTGAGCGCCGTGGCCCTGCACTCCTCGGCCGTGCTGAAGGTGCGGGACCTCGACCCGGCGGAGGTCGCGCGGGCCATGGAGGTCATCCGGGAGAACAGCGTGCGCGGCCTCGCCGAGATGCGCCGGATGATAGGGCTGCTGCGGCAGGGCAACGGCGCGGACCCCGCGGCGCGGCCGCGGCTGACGGAGCTGGAGCCGCTCGTCCGGCACACGGTGCGGTCCGACCTGGCGGCGGAGCTGGAGATCGCCGGGGAGCCGGCCGAGCTGCCCGCGGCGGTCGAGCTGGCCGCCTACCGCATCGTCCAGGAGTCGCTGACGAACGCGCTGAAGCACGCCGGGCCGGGCCGCGCCGCGGTCCGCGTCGAATACGGGCGGCACAGCGTGGTGATCGACGTGCTGAGCCCGCTCGGGCGGAACGGGTCGCGGCTGCCGGGCACGGGCAGCGGTCTCGTCGGGATGCGGGAGCGCGCGGCGATGCTGGCCGGGGAGTTCGAGGCGGGACCGGACGGCGACCGGTGGCGGGTCCACGCCGAGCTGCCGGTCGACCTGCACGCCGCGGAGCGGGCGTCATGATCGAGGTGCTGGTCGCCGACGACCAGGCGGCGGTGCGCGCGGGGCTGGTGCTGATCCTCGGCGCGGCCCCGGACGTCCGGGTGGCGGGGGAGGCCGCCGACGGGGCGGAGGCGGTGGCGATGGCCCGCGAGCTGCGCCCGGACGTGGTGCTCATGGACGTCCGCATGCCCCGGCTGGACGGCATCGCCGCGACCCGGGAGATCGCGGGCTTCACCGACGTGCTGGTGCTGACGACCTTCGACATGGACGAGTACGTGTTCGGCGCGCTGCGGGCGGGCGCCGCCGGGTTCCTGCTCAAGGACGTCGACGCCGACCGGCTGGTGGAGGCGGTGCGGACCGTCGCGGCGGGGGACGGGATCATCGCGCCGCAGGTCACCCGGCGGCTGATCGGCGCCTTCGCGGGCCGGCCGGCGTCCCCGGCCGGGCCGCCCGGCCTGGCCGACCTCACGCCGCGGGAGCGGGAGGTGTTCGCGTGTCTCGGCGAGGGGCTGTCGAACGGGCAGATCGCGGAGAGGCTGCGGATGGCCGAGACCACCACCAAGACGCACGTGAGCCGCATCCTCGGAAAACTCGGGCTCGCCAGCCGCGTCCAGGCGGCCATCCTCGCCCGAGAGACGGCCCTGCCCGGCGTTTCGGGGACGGCCCCTTCCCGAGAGCTCCCCTGACGGGGCCGGCACCGCAGAGACGATCTCAGCGCGCCGGGGGGTTCGCCCGGCTCACAGGCCCCGGCCGCCGGCGAGGGCGGACAGGAGGTAGGTGACGCCCGCCAGGGCGGCCAGCCACGCGTAGGCGGTGATGTCGGCGCCGCGCAGCGCCTGGACGATCAGCGCGCCGACGACCGCGACGGTCAGTACGTCCCCGGTCATCGCGGCGGCGCGCAGGTGCGCGCGGGCCCGGGTGCCGGATCCGAAGCCCTCGCTGAGCGGCAGCGCGGGCTCGTTGCGGCGGTAGGCGAGGTAGGCCGCGTAGCCGGCGAGCGCGGCCAGCGCGGCGAGGGCCGTCCCGGACCGCCCGTCGGCGGCGAGCACGGCCCCGACCACCACCCCGGCGCTCAGCACGATCCCGGGTACGGCCCACCGGCCGAGACTGCGGCGTTCGGGAGCGATCCACATGGTGCCATCCTCTCCGATCCGAGCTCAGGGCGTCCCTCAACGCGCCGGGCCTGTATCTTCTCGCTTCGTGGCGCAATTTCGGATGAACGGCTCGAAGATGCTCGCCGTCGACCTCGCCGGCGAGACCATCAGGGCGCTGAACGGTTCCATGGTCGCCTACGAGGGCGAGATGGCGTTCAAGCGGCAGGGCATGACGGGCGGCGAGGGCCTGCGCGGCGCCCTCAAGCGCAGGATCGCCGGTGAGGGCATGACCCTCATGGAGGTCACCGGGCACGGCACGGTGTACCTGGCGAACGAGGCGGCCGAGGTGACGCTCGTCCAGCTCACCGGTGACACGCTGTACGTGGAGTCGGAGAGCCTCCTGGCCCTCGATGGGACCCTGCAGACCGGGGTCCACTTCGTCGGGCTGCGGGGGATGGGGACCGGCCAGGGACTCGCCACGACCAAGGTCGACGGGCACGGGACGGTCGCGATCCTCTCGGACGGGGCGGCGATCGCGCTGGAGGTGACGCCCCAGATGCCCCTGTGCGTCGACCCCCACGCCTACGTCTGCCATCACGGGCAGCTCCAGCAGGACGTGGTCACCGACGTCAACTGGCGCACGGTGCTCGGCCAGGGGTCGGGGGAGAGCGTGCAGTTCCGGTACTCAGGCCACGGGCTGGTGTACGTACAGCCCTCTGAACGCGGTGGAATTCTGGAGATCTGATGCCGACGGAGTCGGCTCGGGGGGCGTGGGGGGTCGTCCCCCCTCGGGAGGTATGGATGCCGGGCTATCAAGCGATCAACTCGAAGATGCTCCAGGTGCCGATCGGGCCTGGCCAGGAGGTCTACAGCAAGCGCGGGGCGATGCTCGGCTACACGGGGCAGGTGTCGTTCGCCCCGTCCACGACCGCCGGGCAGGGCATCGGCGGCACGATCGGGCGCGCCGTCGCGGGCGAGCGCACCGCGATGATGCACGTCACCGGCCACGGGAGCGTGCTGTTCGGCCACGGCGGGCTGGAGATCGCGGTCATCGACCTGCACGGCGCCGACACCCTCTACGCGGAGGCCGACCGGCTCCTGGTCCACGACGCGTCCCTCCAGGTGGGGACCATGTTCATGGGCGAGCAGGGCGGTGTGCGGGGCATGGTCCGGGGCGCGGTCACCGGGCAGGGCCTGTTCACCACGACGCTCATGGGCCAAGGCTCCTGCGCGCTGCTGTCGCACGGCGGCGTGATGGAGATGCCGATCAGCCCGCAGCGCCCCGTGCACGTCGACCCGCAGGCGTACGTCGCGCACCGCGGCCAGGTGGAGAACAGGCTCACGACGGCGGTGGGGCTGCGCGAGATGATCGGGCGGGGCTCCGGCGAGGGCTTCCAGCTCCAGCTGAGCGGCAGCGGCGTCGTCTACGTCCAGGCCAGCGAGAGGAAGATCTGACCCGTGGGCATGTTCGGCACGCAGACGTGGAACGCCGGGACGCTCCCGTCCAACGACAACGTCAACCCCTACGCCTTCAGCGTCGACCTCAACGGTCAGTGGTTCGCGCAGAAGGGCAAGATGATCGCCTACTACGGGCAGATCAGGTTCGAGGCGCTGTCGGCGGGTCCGCTGGACTCCCTGGTCGCGCACACCTTCAACTCCCCGCTGTACGCGCAGGACTGGATCGTCGCGCAGGGGCAGGGCAAGCTCGTCCTCGCCGACCGCGGGTTCGACGTCAACTCCTTCGACCTCGACGACGGCAACCTCACCGTCCGGGCCGGGAACCTGCTCGCCTTCGAGCCGGGCCTGGAGCTCAAGCAGTCGATCATCCCGGGGTTCCTGACGCTGATCGGCACGGGGCGGTTCGTGGCGGCCTCCAACGGCCCCGTCCACTTCGTCGAGCCGCCGATCAGGGTCGACCCGCAGGCGCTGCTCGGCTGGGCCGACTGCCCCTCGCCCTGCCACCACTACGACCACACCTACATGCGCGGCGCGTTCGGGGCCGCCCGGATGGCGTTCGGGATCGGCGGGCGGTCCGGCGAGGAGCACCAGTTCGACTTCACCGGCGCCGGCACCGTGCTGATGCAGTCGTCGGAGGTCGTGATGAACGAGGACGTCCTGCTGCGCGACCTCGAAGGCCAGATCGGGCTGGTCGGCACGTCCGGGCTCCAGCGGCTCCAGCAGACGATCACCCAGCGGCTCGCCGCCGAGCGCCAGAGCTGACCGGGCCGAGGTGACCGAGGTGACCGGGGGGACGCGGCGGGGCGCCCGCCCGGTCAGGTCCCCGATTCGGGCGCGGGCTTCATCACGTTGAACGGCACCCCGAACGGGTCGCGGACGGAGGCGTACCGGCCGTACGGGCTGTCCTGCGGCTCCGCGTCGACCGTGCCGCCGCCGTCCCGCACCGCGCGGACGGCCGCGTCGGCGTCCTCGACCGCGAACGTCGTCGTCCAGGACGGGACCGGGTCGCCGCCGCCCCCGAGGACGAGTCCCCGCCCGCCCTCGACGCCGCCGACGTAGCGGCCGTCGGGGCGGCGCAGGACGGCGTACTCCACGTCGCCCGGCATCGGCTCCGTCTCGAACCCGAACAGCTCCGCGTAGAACCGGGCGGCGGGCTCCAGGTCGGGCGTGACCAGCTCGTTCCAGACGAACGACCCCGGCTCGTTCACGATCGCGGACCCGTGGTGCGCCCGGCTCTCCCACAGGGCGAACCGCCCGCCCTGCGGGTCCTTGAGGACGGCCATGCGGCCGAGGTCCATCACGTCCATGGCCGGGACGACGACCTCCGCGCCCGCCTCCGTGGCGCGCCGGACGACGGCGTCGCAGTCGTCGGCGGCGAAGTAGACCGACCACCAGTACACGTCGGGCTGGTCCTCCGGGTTCTGCATCATCCCGGCGACGGGCATCCCGCGCAGCGTGCACTGGTTGTAGTGGCCCGCCTCGGGGCCGGAGTCCTGGAACTCCCAGCCGAGAAGCGTCCCGTAGAACTCCTTGGCCCGCTCGATGTCCGGGACGCCGATGTCGAGCCAGTTCGGCGTCCCCTCCGGCGGGTTGCTCGTGACCTGCGTCATCTCGCTCACACTCCCCGTGGCGTCCGTCGCTCGCCCCCGCCCCTCATCCTGGCCCCGGGCCGCGGCTTCACACATCGATCTCGCCGGGACCGGCCACGGGCGCCCGCTCGCCGGGCGGGGAGCGGCCCGCGGTCACGTACACTGGGCGGATGGTTCCGCTCCCGAACTGACAGTGCGCCCCAGCGCGCCCCGGTCGTCCAGGACCGAGAGGCGCGCTTCTTCGTGCCTGTCCTCCGAGCCGTCCGTCAGGGGAGCCCTGTCACTGTGATCATCGCGAAAGACATCGAGCTGCGCGCCGGGCCGAGGCTGCTGATCGAATCCGCCACGTTCCGGGTCAACCCCGGCGACCGGGTGGGCTTCGTCGGCCGCAACGGCGCGGGCAAGACCACCCTCACCCGGGTGCTGGCCGGGGAGGCCCTGCCCGCGCAGGGGGCCGTGACCTCCTCCGGCACCATCGGCTACCTCCCGCAGGACCCCCGCGACGTCGACCTCGCCGAGCTGGCCCGCGACCGGATCCTGTCCGCCCGCGGGCTGGACGAGGTCATCCGGCAGCTCCGCGCCGCCGAGGACGCGATGGCGTCCGCGGCGGGCGCCGACCGCGACAAGGCCGTCCGCCGCTACGGCAGGCTGGAGGAGCGGCTGCACGTGCTCGGCGGCTACTCCGCCGAGGCCGAGGCCGCCTCGATCGCCTCCAGCCTCGGCCTGCCCGACCGGGTGATGACCCAGCCCCTCGGGACGCTGTCGGGCGGCCAGCGGCGCCGGGTGGAGCTGGCGCGCATCCTGTTCTCCGGCGCCGACACCCTCCTGCTGGACGAGCCGACCAACCACCTGGACGCCGACTCCATCGTCTGGCTCCGCGACTTCCTGAAGGGCCACCAGGGCGGGCTCGTCGTCATCAGCCACGACGTCGAGCTGCTGGACGCGGTCGTGAACCGGGTGTTCCACCTGGACGCCAACCGCAGCGTGATCGACATCTACAACGTCGGCTGGAAGAAGTACCTGGAGCAGCGCGAGACCGACGAGCGGCGCCGCAAGCGCGAGACGGCCAACGCGCAGCGGCAGGCGTCGGCGCTGCTGTCCCAGGCCGACAAGATGCGCGCGAAGGCCACGAAGGCGAAGGCGGCGCAGCAGATGGACCGGCGCGCCCGGCAGCTCCTCGCGGGCGTGGAGGGCGAGCGGCAGGCCGACAAGGTCGCCAAGATCCGCTTCCCGGATCCGGCTCCGTGCGGCAAGACCCCCCTCACCGCGGAGGGTTTGTCGAAATCGTACGGATCTTTGGAGATTTTCACCGACGTGGACCTCGCCGTCGACCGGGGCAGCCGCGTGGTCGTCCTGGGCCTGAACGGCGCGGGAAAAACCACCCTCCTGCGCCTGCTGGCGGGCGTCGACGAGCCCGACACCGGGTCGGTCGTGGCCGGGCACGGACTGCGCGTCGGCTACTACGCCCAGGAGCACGAGACCCTGGACGTCGGCCGGTCCGTCCTGGAGAACATGCAGTCGGCCGCACCCGGCATGGCGCCCGTCGAGGTCCGCAAGATCCTGGGCTCGTTCCTGTTCTCCGGCGACGACGTCGACAAGCCCGCGGGCGTGCTGTCCGGAGGCGAGAAGACCCGGCTGGCACTGGCGATGCTCGTGGTGTCCAGCGCGAACGTCCTGCTGCTCGACGAGCCCACCAACAACCTCGATCCCGCCAGCCGCCAGGAGATCCTCGGCGCGCTGCGGACGTTCGCCGGGGCCATCGTCCTGGTGACCCACGACGAGGGGGCCGTGGAGGCGCTCGCACCGGAAAGAGTGATTTTGCTGCCGGATGGGGTGGAAGACATCTGGAGTGACGAGTTTGCCGATCTGGTGGCGCTCGCGTGACCTGGGGAGTGACTTCCGCAGATCTTTTCTGGCCGAGTGGGTAGCCGAACCGGCGGGAATGACTGATCATGGCGGGGGATAACGCAGCGGTCACCACATCACTACGGGAGGTACTCGTGGCCGAGACCCTTAAGAAGGGCACCCGCGTGACCGGTGCCGAGCGCGACAAGCTGGCGGCGGACCTGAAGAAGAGGTACGACTCCGGCGAGAGCATCCGCGCCCTGGCAGCCGCCACCGGCCGCTCGTACGGTTTCATCCACCGGATTCTGACCGAGTCCGGCGTCAACCTGCGCGGTCGCGGCGGCGCGACCCGGGGCAAGAAGTCCTGAGCGGACACCGGCCCCCGGATGAGCGCACCGCCTGAACCGGCGCCGCGACCGGCCGAGTAAGGTTCGGTCGCGGCGGCGGGACAGGCGCCGGGCTCCGCCCCGTGGACGGCGGGGCGGGCCCGTCGCGCTCGACGAAAGGGAGGCCAATGGCGGACGCGAACACGGACGGGCGGCCGGAAACGGTCACGGACCGGGCGGATGGCGGGACGGCTCCGGACGGTACCGCTCCGGACGAGGCGGCCCTCAAGGAGGCCGGTCTGCGCCTGGAGGTGGCCGGTGCCGTCGCGACCGTGACGCTGGACCGGCCCGAGCGGCGCAACGCCATGACCTTCGCCACCTGGCGCGGGCTCGCCGCCATCGGGCGCTCGCTGCCCGCGGACGTCCGCGTGGTCGTCCTGCGCGGCGCGGGCCCGAGCTTCTCCGCGGGCATCGACCTCGGCATGTTCTCCGGCGAGGGCGGCGGCGGTGGCTTCACCGACGGCTCCGACGCCGCGGGCACCGACCGGTTCATCGCCGAGCTGCAGGAGGGCTACACCTGGCTGCGGCGCCCCGAGATCGTCACCGTCGCGGCGGTGCACGGCCACGCCATCGGCGCCGGGTTCCAGCTCGCCCTCGCCTGCGACATCCGCGTCGTCGCCGACGACGCCAGGTTCTGCATGAAGGAGCCCGCGCTCGGGCTCGTCCCCGACCTGACCGGCACCAAGCCGCTCGTCGAGATCGTGGGCATCGGGCGGGCGTTGGAGCTCTGCCTCACCGCCCGCACCGTGCACGCCGAGGAGGCCGCGCGAATCGGGCTCGCCGAGGTCTCCGTCCCGCGCGACGGGCTGGACGGAGCCGTCCAGGACCTGGTCACCGCGCTGCTGGCGGTGAACCCGGGGGCGGCCGTCGCGACCAAGCGGCTGCTGTGGGAGGCGCCCGGCAACAGCCTCGACGAGCAGTGCGCCGCCGAGCGCCGCGAGCAGATCGGCCGGCTGCGCGAGGTCTTCGGACGCTGACGCGCCCGACCGGCGGCGGCCCGCCCCGGGGTCTCCCCGCGGGCGGTCCGCCACCGGCCGGCCCGGACTACCTCAGGGCCTTGCGGTCGCCCCTGGCAAGGGGCAGCAGGACCCGGCTCACGCCCGGCTCCACGGTCACCTTCGTGCCCGCGGGGTACCGCAACGTGTAGTCGTAGTCGGTGGACAGCACGATCACGCCGAGCCGGTGGCCGGATTCGACCGTGTAGTCGGTCGGCTCGAAGTCCCAGCGGAACGTGTAGGCCCTGCCGGGGCTGACCGGCTCGGTGCGGGCCGGGTCGTGCCGGTTCCGCGCGTCCAGCCAGCCCCGCGTGATGATCTTGAAGGGGGCCGTCGCGGTCTCCAGCGCCTGGCGCGTCGTGCAGCCGTCGTCTCCCGGCACGCCCTGGCCGTAGCAGACCCGCTCACCGGTGTCGGTGCGGCGGCCCGTGGGCCGGGCGGCGGTGCCGTAGTCGACGAGCAGCGCCGTCAGGTACGGCGAGCGCCCGTCCAGCGAGGCCCGCAGCGTGATCTTCGGCGTGCCGTTCACCCGCAGCGGGGCGGGCAGCGGCTTGGTCAGGTAGGCCAGGCGGCCGGGATCGGCCGCGTCCTCGTTCGCGAGGAGCTGCTCGGCGGTGCGGGTCTTCCCCTCGTCGGTGAACGACTGCGTCGCGCCGTGCCGGGGCAGCAGGCCCAGCCGGCCCGGCTGCCCGGAGGGGCCGGCGTTCAGGCTGAGCGGCACGGCGGCGGTCCCGGGGACCGGCCAGTCGCGCGCCGTCTGCCACGTCCCGTCCGCCTGCTGGACGTCCACGCGGGGCTCGCGCTCGATGCCGTTGCGGATCCCGTACAGGTAGCGGTCGAACCAGCGGTGCGTCTGCCGCAGCCACTCCTCCAGCCGCCAGCGGAACGGCGTCGCGTGGTTGCCCTGGTGCAGCCACAGCTTGCGCGGGACCCCGGCCTCCTTGAGGGCGTTCCACCACTGGACGGAGTTCTTCACCTTGACGTTCCAGTCGTTCACGCCGTGCACGACCATGACGGCGGCCCGCACCTTCCGCGCCTGGCCGACGTAGTCGCGGGCGGCCCAGACCTCGCCGTAGTCGCCGGTCTCGCGGTCCTGCGTCGCCTCGATCTCCTCGATGACCTTCGCGCAGACCTCCGGGTTCTCGCGGGTCAGCACGTACTTGGCGAGGACGTCCAGGTCCTCGCCCTGGAAGCCGCCCGGGGCGACCACGCCGCCGTTCGCGCGGTAGTAGTCGTACCAGCTGGAGATGGCCGCGACCGGGACGATGGCCTTCAGCCCCGGCACGCCGGTCGCGGCGGCCATGTTCGGCAGCGTCCCGTTGTAGGACTGCCCGATCATGCCGACGTTCCCGGTCGACCAGTCCGCCCTGACCGGCGTCCCGTCCGGCGCCCAGCCGCGGGCCCGGCCGTTGAGCCAGTCGACCGCCGCCTTCGCGCCGGCCTGCTCGGCGCGGTCGCCGGACGTCGGGCAGCCGGTGGAGCCGCCCGTCCCGATGCTGTCCAGGTGGGCGACGGCGTACCCGCGCGGCAGGAAGTAGTTGTCGTAGTAACCGGAGAAGATCGCCGCGAGGTCGCGCTGCGGCGCGGCGAAGGCGCCGGCCCGGGCGTCGTCGATGTCGACGGGGTGGTTGGTGACGGGGTTGCCGCCGGCCCAGTACGGGCTCGGCTCCACGATCGTCGGGACCTTGAGGCCGGCGGTCTCGGTCTCCTTCGGGCGCATGACCCGCATCTGCACCCGGTCCCGGACGCCGTCGCGGTCGCTGTCGGCCGTGGTCTCGATGTCGACGGTCTGGGTCACGGCGTCGGCGCGGGAGAACACCGGCTGGGTCTCGCCGCCCCGCACGGTGAGCGCGGGGGAGCCGCCGGGGGAGCGCTGGC
>NZ_SMKB01000121.1:0-21698 GCF_004348575.1 Actinomadura sp. 7K534 | reverse complement strand
GGCTAGGGGCTCGGGGGGCTCGGATGCCGGGGGCTCGGACGCCGGGGCTCAGCCGTCCGCGCGCAGCAGCAGCGCCCCTGACGGGACGCCGCCGCCGGCGGTGACGACCGCGACGCGGGCGCCCGGGACCTGGCGGTCCCCGGCCTCGCCCCGCAGCTGCAGCATCGCCTCGCGCACGAACCCGTAGCCGTGCGTCCGGCCCGCGGACAGCTGGCCCCCGTGGGTGTTGAGCGGCAGCCGCCCGTCCAGGGCGATGCCGCGGCCCTCGTCGATGAAGGAGCGGGCCTCGCCGAACTCGCAGAACCCGAGCGCCTCCAGCCACGACAGGGCGTTGAAGCTGAACCCGTCGTACAGTTCGGCGACGTCGACGTCGCCGGGGCGCAGCGACGTCCGGCTCCACAGGTGCGCCGAAGGGCCGAGCGACTGCGGCAGGTGGGTGAGGGTGTCCTGGTCCCAGCTCAGCCGCTCGGTGATCTGGGTGCCGGCGGCCTCGACGAGCACGGCGGGCCCGGGCAGGTCCGCGGCCGCCTCCACGGCCGACACGATGACGGCGACCGCCCCGTCCACGGGCACGTCGCAGTCGTACAGGCCGAAGGGGGAGGAGACCATCCGCGCCGCGAGGTAGTCGTCCATGGTGAGCGGCTCGCGGTAGATCGCCTCGGGGTTGCGGGCCGCGTTGCGGCGCGCGTTGACCGCGATCCAGCCGAGCGTCTCGCGGTCGTCCCCGTACCGGTGGAAGTAGTGGGACGCCTGGCAGGCGATCCAGTTCGCCGCCGACGCCGCGCCGAACGGCAGCCGCCACTCCATCATGCCGGTGGCGGGGCCGTCGGGGACGTGCCACCGCCCGGAGCGGACCAGGGCGGCATGGGACGACTCCCACACCGTCCGGAAGCACAGCACGTGCCGGCACAGCCCGGCGGCGACGGCCAGCATCGCCGAGGTGATCGACCCGATCTGGCCGGGCGTCTCCGGCCCGCCGTTGACCCAGGTCGGGCGCAGCCGCAGGGCCTCCTCCAGCGCCATGACCCCGCCCTCCGACATGCCGCCGGGCCCGGGGCCGGGGTAGGTGGCCAGGCCGTCGATGTCGTCCGGGGCGAGGCCCGCGTCCGCGATCGCGTCCAGGCAGGCGTCCACGGTGAGGGAGAGGGGATCGACCATGAGGCGGCGGCCGACGGCGGACTGCCCGACGCCGGTCAGGGCCACCGCGTCCTCGAACTTGCGCGTGGTGGCCATCGGGCGCGGTACCGGGCGGCGCGCGGGCGGCCCTGGGACGGGTCCCGGGGGCTCGGGCCGGTCGGGGTCGGGCTCGAACAGCGGGAGGTAGACCTCACCGGCCTTCTCGAACAGCACCCGCACCCGCATCCCCACGTGCACGTTGCCGGGGTCGCAGTTGACGATGTTCGTGGTCAGGCGCACGCCCTCGTCCTCGTCCAGGATGACGACCGCGATGACGTAGGGCGGCGGGAGGTCCGGCAGCCACTGCTGGGCGTTCACGGTGAACCCCGCCACGACGGCCCGGCCGCTGACCGGCGTCATCGTCATGGCCGGGCTGCGGCAGGAGCGGCACCGCGGCAGGGGCGGATGGGTGTAGGCCGAGCAGCCGCCGCAGCGGGCGATGCGCAGCTCCCCGTCCGCGCCCGCGGCCCAGAAGTCCGCGCTGGCGAGCGTCGGCTGGGGCACGGGCCGCACCGTCGGTCGATCCATGGCACCGGATTATAGTGTTCACAATTTTGCGTACTCAAGAAGCAGAAGCGAGAAGTCGCAGCAAACTACCTAATTAAGTGCGCTCAAAGCCGGTGCTCAGGGAGCCAGGTGCCGGCGCATCCGGTACTGGGCGAGGCTGGCGTCGCCGTTCAGGACGGCTGCGAGGATCTCCCGGTGCTCCGCGTCGCCGCCGTGCCCGCAGGCCCCGGCCCGTCCGGTGCGGAGGGACAGCTCGGTGAGGATCCGCAGGAAGAGGGTCAGCACGGGGTTCCCGACCAGTTCGGCGAGGTCGGCGTGGAAGTCCCGGTCGGAGCCGCCGGCCGGGGGCCGTCCCAGCCGCTCCTCGACGGCCGCCAGGCCGGCGGCGATCCGCGGTTCCGCCCGCCGGACGGCCAGCCGCGCGACGAGGCCGACCTCGATCGCCTCCCGCACGACGAGCAGGTCGGCTGCGGTGGCGTCGCGGTAGGCCAGGTAGAGCGCGGTGGCGTCGATGGCGGCCCGCGGCTCCTGGCGGGTGACGACCAGCCCGCCGCCGGGCCCGCGCCGGGACGTGGCGACCGAGTGGTGCTCCAGCAGCCGGACGGCCGCGCGGAGCACGGCACGGCTGGTCTCGTAGCGGGTCATCAGCTCGGACTCCGAGCCGAGGACCGTCCCGGCCGGCAGGCCCTCGCGGAGGATGTCCTCGTGGATCCGCACCGCGACCACCTCGGCGAGCGTGCGGCCGGCCGCCAGGCCCACCGGCGCCGGCGCCAGCCGGACCGCCGGGCCCGCGCCGGCCTCGTCGTCGCCGCTCGCGGTGCGGAACCACTCGGTGACCTCGTCCAGGTGCTCGATCAGCCCGAGCTGGGCGCGCGGCACGTCCCCCGCGACCGTGGCGTCGAGGATGCTCCCGTGCCGGTGGTGGGTGGTCTCCCTGAAGCTGCGCACCTCGTCCCCGGTCATCGGCCTGGCCAGGGCGACGTACCGGTAGGCGAGCTGCTCCAGGACGTCGATGAACAGCTGGAGCACCGGGTTGCGGGTCATCTCGCTCAGCACGGTGTGGAACAGCCCGCCCGCCCACTCGCCGGCCTCCGGCGGGGACAGCTCCGCCGCGACGGTCGCGCGGAGCCTCGCGATGCCCTCCTCGTCGATGCGCTCGGCGGCGAGCCTGCCGAGGACCGGCTCGATGAGGCGGCGGGCGAGCAGCACGTCCCGCAGGTCGGTGCCGACGTACTCGATGTAGACGACCATCGCCCGCACCGTCGGTTCCGCGTCCGGGGCGCAGATCACCAGGCCGCCGCCGGGCCCGCGGCGCATCCGCGCCACCTGGTGGTGCTCCAGCAACCGGGCGGCCTCCCGCAGCACGGCGCGGCTCACCCCGTGGCGCTCCCGCAGCACCGGCTCGGAGTCGAGCACCTCCCCGACGGGCCAGCCCCGCCGGATCACCTCCGCCTCGATGCGCCGCGCCACCCGCGCGGCGAGCTTCTCCACGGAGCCGTCGACGGAACCGGCCGCGAGCCGGGACGCACCCTCGGCCGCGGGGGGCCCATCCGTGACTTCCGTGGCGTCCACGCTCCGATCTTAGGTAGTGCCGTCCCCCGCGGACGGCCTGTGCGGGTGTGGGCGCCGCCACAGGCCGCGCGGGCCCCCACTCCGCACAGCCGCCGTCACCAGTCGTCGCATTCGGCGAGGTCCCGGCGCATCCGGTGCCGGGCCAGGCTCTCGTCCCCGGCGAGGATCGCGGCGACGATCTCCCGGTGCGCCCGCTCCCGGCCGGCGGCCCGCCCGGACGCCGCCGGGTCCGCGGGTGTGCGCGCGGCCGGGCCGGTGTGCGGGGCGCCGTCCTGCCGGTTCCGGAGCTCGGCGAGGATCCGGACGAACAGCGAGAGCACCGGATTCCCGGCGAGATGGACGAGCTCGTCGTGGAAGGTCGCGGGCGGCAAGCCGTCCCCGCCGGAAGCGCGGCCGGAAGCGCGGCCGCGTACCGCCGCCTCCAGCCGTTCCGCGATCCCGGGTTCGCCGTGCCGGGCCGTGACCGGGCCCAGCGCGCCGAACTCGATCGCCTCGCGGACCGCCCGCAGGTGCTCCGCGCCCGCACGCCGGTAGCCGAGGTAGAGCGCCATGGAGTCGATGCTGGCGGCGGGGTCCGGCGCGGTGACCAGGAGCCCGCCGCCGGGGCCGCGCCGCATCCGGGCGACGCCGTGGTGCTCCAGCAGCCGGACGGCCTCGCGCAGCACCGCCCGCCCGATGCCGTACCGCTCCAGCAGTTCGGCCTCCGAGCCGAGGGAGGCCCCGACCGGCCAGCCGTCCGCCGCGATCGTGTCCTGGACCCGGGCCGCGACGATCTCGCTGAGCTTCGCGCCCGGCGCCTCCAGCAGCTGCCACGCGATCGGGCCGCCGGCGCCGGCGCGGCCGCCCTTCATCCACGCGGCGGCCCCGCGCAGGTGCCCGGTCAGCTCGGCGTAGGCCCGCGCGGTGTCGCCGGCGACGACCGCCTCGACGATCACCTCGTGGCTCCGGCCGGCGAGCTCCTTGTTGCGCGTCGCCTCCGCCTTCGACGTGCGCCGCACCGTGTGCGCGTACCGGTCGGTGAGCCGCGTGAGCACCTCGGTGAACGCGAGCAGCGCCGGATTGCCCGACAGCTCGCAGAGCGCGGTATGGACGAGGTCCTGGGACCAGAGGCCCGGCTCGGTGCGCCTCCTGGCCTCCTGCTCCAGCAGGCTCCGCAGCAGCCCGACGCCCTCCTCGGTGAGCCGTTCGGAGGCGAGCATGACCGCGCGGGTCTCCAGGAGCAGCCGGGCGTCGACGAGGTCGTCGACCGTGGTGCCCGCGTAGTCGAGGTAGGTGACCACCGCGCGGGCCGCGGGCGCCACGTCCGGGGCGGTCACGAACAGCCCGCCGCCGGGGCCGCGCCGCATCCGCGCCGCCCCGTGGTGCTCCACCAGCCGGACGGCCTCGCGCAGCACGGACTTGCTCACGCCGTACCGCTCCTGCAGGTCGTGCTCCGAGCCGAGGTTGCGGCCGACCGGCCAGCCCGCCCGGACGATCCGGTCCTCGATCTGCTGGGCCACCCGGGCGCCCAGCGTCACCGCCCGCACTCCGTTCCGGGCCTCGGCGGGGGCGCGCGGGGCGGGATCGGCGGCGCCGGCGAGCGGGGCGTTCGCAGCGGGCGTCGCCATCGGGTTGGAACTCCTCTACGGGTGGTCCGGACACGCCCATGGTAGTGAGCCCGCGGATCACCGGGCCCGGCCGGCGGCACGGATGATCTTCCCGGCGCTCATGCCGTTTCCGCCGCGCCGAGGTAGTGGCGCAGCACCTCGTCGCCCGCCGCGCCGGCCGGGCCGGACCACGCGACGGTGCCGCGCTGCAGGACGAGGCAGCGGTCGGCGAACTCCAGCGCCCGGTGCGCGAACTGCTCGATCATGATGATCGCGGCGCCCGCCGCCCGCGCCCGCTCCAGGCTCTCGAAGACCACGTCCACCAGCGTGGGCGCGAGGCCGAGCGACAGCTCGTCGGCGATCACCAGCCGCGGTGAGACCATCAGCGCGCGGGCCAGGCCGAGCATCTGCTGCTCACCGCCGGAGAGGGTGCCGGCCCGCTGCCGGCGCCGCTCCGCGAGCACCGGGAAGATCGTGAACGCGCGGTCCATCGCGCCCGCGCGCTCGGTGCCGGCCGCGGTCAGCGCCATGCGGAGGTTCTCGTGCACGGTCAGGCCGGGGAAGACGCCGCGTCCCTCGGGCAGGTGGACCAGGCCCGCCCTGCGGACGGCGCTCGGGGACGCGGCCGTGATGTCCCGCCCGGCGAACGCGACCCGCCCGGCGACCGGCGGGACCAGGCCGCTCAGCGTGCGGGCGAGCGTGCTCTTCCCCGCGCCGTTCGCGCCGAGCACCGCCAGCGCGCCCTTCTCGGGGACGTCGAAGGACACTCCGGACAGCGCCAGGGCCGGGCCGTACCGGACCTCGAGCCCGTGCACCGACAACAGGGTGGTGGTCGTGCTCACCGGCGCTCCTCCTCCGGGTCGGTGTCGGGGGCGGCGTCCCGGGCGGTGCCGGGTGGCTGTTCGGCCCCGAGATACGCGGCGCGCACCGCCGGGTCGGAGCGGATCTCCTCCGGCGGGCCCGTCCGGAGCACGGTGCCGAAGTCGAGGACGTTGACCGTCTCGCACATGCCCAGGACCAGCTCGACGTCGTGCTCGACGAGCAGCAGCGAGACGCCGTGCTCGGCGTTGACGCGGGTGAGCGTCGCGGCGAGCTCCGCGGTCTCGCGGCCGTCCAGCCCGGACGCGGGCTCGTCCAGGAGGAGGACGTCCGGGCCGGTGGCCAGCGCCCGGGCGACCTCGACCAGCCGGCAGGCGCCGAGGGACAGCCCCGACACCTCCCGGTCCCGCAGCTCCTCCAGGTGCAGCGACTCGATGATCGCCGCGACGCGCTCGTCCTCGGCGGCGCTCGGCCGCCGGAAGCCCCCGCCCGTCACCAGGTCCCGCAGGATCCGGCCGCCGCGGCGGCGGACGCGGTCGGCAAGCACGACGTGCTCGCGGACGGTCAGGCCGGAGAACAGCTCGGGGCGCTGGAAGGTCCGGGCGAGACCGCGCCGCGCCCGCGCCGCGGCGGAGGCCCGGGTCACGTCCTCGCCGCCCATCCGCACCCGTCCCGCGTCCGGCCTGAGCAGCCCGGACAGGACGGCGAACAGCGTGCTCTTGCCCGCGCCGTTCGGCCCGACGAGCCCGACCATCGCGCCGGCCGGGACCGTGATGTCGACGCCCTCCAGGGCGACGAGCCCGCCGAAGCGCACCGTCACCCCGGACGCCTCCAGCCGGGCGGCCGCCGTGGAGGCATCGGGCGGGCCGGTGGTCACCGTGGTCATGGGCGCTCCCCGCCGGTCGGTTCGGATGCGGATGCGGATGCCGTGGCCGCGAGCGGTGCCGGGGACGCGGCGGGACGGTGGCGCGCCCAGCGGTCCGCAAGGCCGCGCAGCTGCCGTGCGTGCATCGCGAGTACCCCGTCCGGGTCCTTCGCGACCATGATCGCGCCGAGGCCGAACAGCAGCACGGGCACCTCGGCCCACGCGCTGGGCAGGTGGGTCTGGAAGACCCCCGGCAGCAAGTGGAAGCCCAGGCCCGCCACGAGCGCCGCGACGGGGGACCGCGAACCGATCGTCACCAGGACGGCCAGCCAGACCAGCCCGCCGAAGACGTTGTAGGTGTCCAGCATGGCGGCCTGCGCGTTCATGGCCAGGAAGCCGCCGCCGACCGCGGCGATGCAGGCCGCGATCGCCGACACCAGCAGCTTCGTCCGGACGATGCTCAGGCCGACGGTGCGCGCGCCGTCCTCGCTCCAGCGAACAGCGGCCATCGCCAGGCCCGCGGTCGAGCGCCGGAAGTTGACGATGAACAGCGCGATGAGCGCGAAGGCGGCCAGGGTCAGGTAGGCGAACACGCGGTCGTCCTCGGCGAACCCCGGCCTGGGCATCGCCACGCCCTGCCCGTAGTTGTAGAAGCGGTCCCGGGTGAACACCAGGGTCTGCACCAGCAGCCCGAACGTCAGCGTCACCAGGGCCACGTACAGGTCGCCGAGCTTGAGGGTGAGCAGCCCGATCACCACGCCGAGCACCACGACCGGCAGCGCGCCCGCGGCGACCGCCGTCAGCGGATGCCACCCGTACGTGGTCGCCAGTTCGGCGGAGGTGAGCGCCCCGAGGCCCGCGAAGGTGATCTGGCAGAGCCAGATCATCCCGCCCTCGCCCGTGGCGAGCGTGTACGACAGCAGGACCAGGCTCAGCGCCAGCCCGGTCACGGCGAGTCCCGCCCAGTACTCGTCCAGGACGAGGGGGAGCGCCGCCACGGCGACCAGCCCGGCGGCCTTGGCCACCGCCGGCAGGGAGCGGTGGCCGTGCCGTGAACCGGCCGGTGGATCGGCCGGTGGATCGGTTCGCGGGGCGCCGCCGTCCTCGACCCGGATCGCCCGGTCGAGCGCACCGCCCGCGGGCTCGTCGCGGACCCGCCCGCGCAGCGCGTAGTAGAGGAGGAAGAGCAGCATGAACCCGAACGGGATGCTCGGCACGATCTGCGCGGACAGCGGGCTCTCCGGATCCAGGTAGCGCTGGACGACAGTGGTGAACACGCCCATCGCCAGGGCGGCGAGGACGGCGGCCGGCAGGTTCGTCAGCCGGGCCGCGACGACGGCTGCGAACGCGGCGGCCATGAGGTAGGTCATGCCGTCGGTCGACAGGCCCGCGGTGGGCGCGACGAGGATCCCGGCGAGCCCGGCCAGCGTGGTGGTCGCGGCCCAGACACCGAGCGAGACGCGCGAGGCGTTCACCCCGGACAGCCCGCTCAGGGCCGCCGAGTCGACCAACGCGCGGACCCTGAGCCCGGCGTCGGTGAACCGCAGCACCGTGACGCCCACGACGAGCACGACGGCGAGGCCGAGGTAGTTCACGACCTGGTCCATCGTGACGGTGGCCCCGAACGGGTGGAAGACCGTCAACGGGACGGCCGCCAGTCCCGGCGCGGTCGTGTTGGGGAGCTTGCCGAAGACCAGGTCGACGGCCGGCGGCAGCGCCACCGAGACGCCGATGGTGGCGACGATCTTGATCAGCGGCGGGCGCAGCAGCAGGTGGCGGAAGAGCAGCCAGTACAGCAGCGCGCCGAGCGCCGGCGCGAAGACGCCGAGCGACACCGCCGCCGCGGCCGTGATCGGCCACCCGTTCTCGGTGTGCAGGAAGTAGTAGAAGCGGGCGACCGAGAAGGCCATGGCCCCGAAGGCGAAGTTGAAGACGCCGGAGGAGGCGTAGGTGACGACGAGCGACGCCGAGGCGATCGCGTAGATCGCGCCCAGCGCCAGACCGGCGAGGACGTACTGCAGCACGGGCACCGTCCAGGGGCTACGGCCGGATGAGGCTACGGGCGGCGGCGGTGTGACGGCCGTCACCGTAGATCCATATACAGTGCACTTAGTTATCCACGTGAGTCAATAGGGCATCTGCTGCAGGTCTTTAGATTCCTCGCCTGACCACGCATCTCAGCTGATCATGGACATGTCAGGTAACGCTTGTGTTGCGACCGCTCGCTTTAATTGTGTCTATTAAGTTTACTTAGCTACCTAGGTCTGCTCGGCTTGCCCGGCCGGTTTCGGAGCCGCGGAGCCTCGCGGTCGCCGGTCGGCGTCCCGTCCGAAAGGGAGACCCCATGCCAAGGACGACACTGCCAAGGACGAAACCGCCCAGGACGACCCTGCCCAAGACGACCCTGCCCAAGACGAAGCCCCTCGCCGCCGCGGGCGCCGCCTGCGCCCTCCTGCTGGCCGCGACGGCGTGCGGCGGGGAGGAGTCCGGCACCGGCGGAACCACGAAGATCGGAGTCCTGACGTCGCTGAGCGGCTCGGCCAGCGCCGGCTTCACCGGCGTCGAGGCCGGGGTCAAGGCGCGCTTGGCCGCCTACAAGGAGGAGCCCGGCGCCTGCGACCGCGACTTCCAGGTCGTGACGGCCGACGACGCCTCCACGCCCCAGGGCGCGCTGGCCGCCACCCAGAAGCTCGTCCGCCAGGACGACGTGTTCGCCGGGGTCCCGAACAGCTCGTTCTTCTTCGGCGCCGGCCAGTTCGCCGGCACCCAGGCCAAGGGGACCCCGTTCGTGGGATCGGGCTTCGACGGCGGCGAGCAGTGGCTGAACAAGGACTACCGCAACCTGTTCAACACCCTCGGCAACACCGACTACGACAAGGTCGCCTCGACGATGGGCGCCTACTGGAAGAGCCTCGGCGGCACCAAGGCGGCCACGGTCAGCTTCGACACCGCGAGCTCGTCCGGCGCGGCCCTGGCGAGCATCCAGTCCGCCGAGCACGCCGGGCTCGAGCGCGGCTACGTCAACGTCAAGGTGCCCTTCGGCAGCAAGGACGTCGGCTCGCTCGTCCTCGGCATCAAGAACTCCGGCGCCGACGTGCTGTACCTCCCGGTGACGCCCGAGACGGCCTTCGCCGTCGTCGGCGGGCTGAAGCAGTCGGGCGTCGAACTGAAGTCCGTCCTCCTGGCCACCGGGTACGGCGCCGACCTGCTGAAGTCCGAGCCCGCCGTGCAGGCGGCCCAGGGCCTCGGCTTCGTGACGAACACCGCCCCGATCGGGGTGCCGACGCCGGGCGGCACGGCGATGGCCGAGGGCGTCAAGAAGCACGCCGGCTCGACGACCGACCTGCCGAGCTTCTCGGAGAGCATCGGGTGGGTGAGCGCCGACCTGCTGCTGCACGGGTTCAAGAAGGCGGGCTGCGACGCGACCCAGGAGCAGTTCATCGACGCGCTCCGCGAAAGCGAGGACTGGGACGCGGGCGGCCTGGTGCCCAAGCCGATCGACTTCTCCGACTACGGCGCCATCGCGGGCAGCCACGCGTCCGGCAACTGCTTCTTCGTCTCGATCCTGAAGGACAAGGAGTTCGTGCCCGACCCGAAGGCCAAGCCGGCCTGCGGCACGCTGCTCGACGAGGCGGTGAAGCGGTAGGGGCGGGGCGGCGACGCCCCGCCGGGGCCCGTCCGGCGTCGTCAGGCGCCGGACGGGCCCGCCGACGCGGCGGCGTGGGCGCGCAGCGCCGCGAGGCGCCGTTCCAGGGCGGCCCGCTCCTCGGCCCGCGACGGGTCGGTCCGGTCCAGCCGCGCCTGCGTCTCGGCGATCTCGGCCCGGATCCGCCCGCCCGCCTCGTCGCGGGTGAGCAGGTCCTGGTCCGTCCAGTCGGAGCGCTCCGCCTCCGGCGGCGGCCCGCCCGCCGGCCCGCCCGTCATGCGCCGAAGTTGTAGAGCCGCCGGGTGTTCAGCTCCACGATCTTGTGCGCCTCGTCGTCCGGGACCCCGGCCAGCCGCTCGGCGGCGACGGCCCGGCTCTTGGGCCAGTAGGAGTCGGAGTGCGGGTAGTCGCACTCCCACGTGATGTTGTCGATCCCGATCGCGTGCCGCGCCTGGATGCCGAACTCGTCGTCGATGAAGCACCCGTGGATGTGCCGGGCGAACAGCTCCGAGGGCCGGACGCCCTGGTTGATGTTCTGGTAGTGGCGGTGCCGCTCCCAGGTGCCGTCGATGCGCTCCAGCAGGTACGGGATCCAGCCGATGCCGCCCTCCGACAGGCCGATCTTCAGCCGGGGGTGCCGGTGGAAGACCGGCGAGAACAGCAGGTCGGCGGTGGCGTACATCGAGTTGCAGCCGAACAGGGCGATCATCACGGCCATCGGCGCCTCGGGCGCGGTGATCGGGGCCTGCCCGGAGGTGCCGAAGTGCATGCACAGCGGCATGTCCGCGTCCTCCGCGGCCGACAGCACCGGGTCCCAGTGGTCGGTGTGGAAGGACGGGAGCCCCAGCGGGACGGGGTTCTCCGGGAACGCGATGGCCTTGGCGCCCTTGGCGGCGCAGCGCTGGATCTCCGCCACGCACAGGTCCACGTCCCACAGCGGCAGGATGATCAGCGGGATGAAGCGGTCGGGCGCGGCGGCGCACCACTCGTCCAGCACGTAGTCGTTCCACGCCCGCACGCACAGGTGCGCCAGCTCGCGGTCCTCGCCCTCAAGGAAGACGGTGCCCGCGAACCGCGGGAAGGACGGGAAGCACATCGCTCCCCAGACGCCGTCGATGTCCATGTCCGCCAGCCGGGCCCGCGGGTCGTAGCAGCCGGGGATCATGTCGTCGTAGCGGGTCGGCTCGATCCCGTACTCCTCGGGGGGCTTCCCCGCGACGGCGTTGAGGCCGATGTTGGGGTAGAGCCGCCCCTCGTACCGCCACACCTCCGCGGGGGCCCGGCCCTCGCCGCGGGGATACTCGACGATGGCCGGCCCGCTCTCGCGGTACTTGGCCGGCAGGCGGTCCGTCCACACGTGCGGGGGCTCGATCAGGTGGTCGTCGACGGACAGCAGCTTCATGTGGGGCTGCAGCGGCATCGGTGGCTCCTTCCTGGCGCGGGTCTCAGAAGGCGGGCGGCTGGGGACGGTTCTTGACGTAGCTGCCCGCGTCCACCCGCAGCTGCATGCCGGTCATGAAACGGGACTCGTCCGAGACCAGGAACAGGACCAGGGAGGCGACGTCCTCGGGCTCCACGAACCCGACCGGCATGGCGTTCATCGCCGGGAAGGCGAGCAGCGCGTCCTCGCGGGTGGGGCTCGCCAGATCCGGGCGGAACACCCGGTACATCGGGTCGCTGTGGAGCATGTCGGTGTTGGTGTTCGTCGGGTGGACCGCGTTGGCGCGGATGCTGCGCGGCGCCAGCGTCACCGCCAGGTCGTGGATGAACGAGGCCACGGCCCGCTTCGCCCACGAGTAGCCCAGCCCGCCGAACCCGTTGGCGGGGTTGTCGGTGGCGCCCGGCAGCAGCCCGGCGACCGAGCCGGTTGCGATCACCGAGCCGCCGTCGGGCAGGTGCGGCAGCGCGGCCTGGACGGCGTGCACGACGCCGTTGAAGTCGACGGCGACAGCGTCGAGGAACGCCGCCGGGTCCTGGTTGCCGAGGGGGCAGATGCCGGCCTGCGCGACGACGGCGTCCAGCCTGCCGAGCTCGGCCACGCCCGCGTCGGCCGCCGCCCGGACTTCGCCGGGCTCGCGCACGTCGGCCTGCCGGGCGACCATGCGCCGGCCCAGCTTCTCCACCTGGCGGACGGTCTCGTCCAGGTCCTCGCGGGTGGCGAGCGCGTAGCCGTTGGTGGCGATGTCCCCGCAGAGGTCGACGCCGATGATGTCCGCGCCCTCCTCGGCGAGCCGGAGGGCGTGCGCGCGGCCCTGCCCCCGGGCGGCGCCGGTGATGAACACGACCTTGTCCTGGACGCGCCCGTCGCCGGCCCGTCCGTCCTCTTGACGGCTCATGGCCGCTCCCTTCTCGTTCGCCGTGCTCATTCGTCGTGCATGTTGTCGTGCTCGCTCGCGGGGTACGGCCGGTCAGCCGGACGCCGCGCTCCAGGTGATGCTCTTGGTCTGCAGGTACTCGTCCAGGCCGTGCTCGCCCCATTCGCGGCCGAGCCCGCTCTGCTTGTAGCCGCCGAACGCCACGTGCGGCGTCACGCCGCCGCCACCGCCGTTGACCATGACCATCCCGGCCCGGACGCGGCCGGCGATCCCGTAGGCCCGCAGCGGGTCGGCCGCCCACACCGAGCCGGCCAGCCCGTAGGGGTTGTCGTTGGCCAGCCGCACGGCCTCGTCGTCGTCCTCGAAGGGGATGACGCAGCCGACCGGCCCGAAGAACTCGGTCCGCGCGATCGTCATGGTGTTGTCCACCCCGGTGAACAGGGTGGGCTCGAAGAAGAAGCCGCGGTCCAGGCCGGCGGGGCGGCGCCCGCCGTGCACGATCCGCGCGCCCTCCTCCTCGCCGGCGCGGACGAGCTTCTCGACCTTGTCGCGCTGCGCCCGGCTGATCAGCGGGCCCATCGCGGTGGCGGGGTCCGCCGGGTCGCCCACGGTGATGAACCCCAGCGCGGCGACGGCCTTCTCGACCAGCTCGTCGTGCCGCGAGCGGTGGACGAGGGTGCGGGTGAACAGCGAGCAGCCCTGGCCCGCGTTGGTGGCGATCCCGGCGAGCATCTCGCCCAGCGCCTTGTCGAGGTCGGCGTCCTCGCAGATGATGCTCGGCGACTTGCCGCCCAGTTCGAGCACGACCTTCTTGACGCCCTCCGCGGCCTGCGCGTACACCTGCCGCCCGACGGTGTCGGAGCCGGTGAAGCTGACCAGGTCCACCCGCGGGTCGGTGGTGAGCACCCGGCCCGCCTCGACGCCGCCGGTGACGATGTTGAGCACGCCGGGCGGAAGCCCGGCCTCCTCGGCGACCTCGGCGAGCGCCAGCACCTCCAGCGGGCCGGCGGGCGCGGGCTTGAGCACGGTGGTGCACCCGGCCGCCAGCGCAGGCGCGAGCTTCATGACGCTCAGGAACAGCGGGAAGTTGTACGCGGGGATGAGCGCGGCGACGCCGAACGGCTCGCGCCTGATGACGCCCTGCCCGAGCCCCAGTCCGGGGACGGGCGTCGGCGGCAGCGGCCGCTCCC
This sequence comes from Actinomadura sp. 7K534, assembly GCF_004348575.1. NCBI lineage: Bacteria > Bacillati > Actinomycetota > Actinomycetes > Streptosporangiales > Thermomonosporaceae > Actinomadura > Actinomadura sp. 7K534. The sequence continues at coordinate 8,022 of NZ_SMKB01000121.1, read as the reverse complement.
ACGCGAACCCGGGCATGATCCGCTCGGCCATGTCCCGGAAGTGCGCGAGGGGCACGCCGACCTGGAGCATCTCGGCCAGCATCCGGACGCTGCCGACCTCGGCGATGTTCAGGTCGATGAGCTCGGGCGCGCGGCGCTCCAGCAGCTCCGCCATGCGGAGCATGACCGCGGCCCGCTCCCGGACGGGCATCGAGGGCCAGGGGCCTTCGTCGAACGCGTGCCGCGCCGCCCGCACCGCGCGCTCCGCGTCCACCCGCGTCGCCTCCGGGACGCGGCCGATGACCTCCTCGGTCGCCGGGTTCACGACCTCGGTCCACGCGTCACCGGTGCCGTCGGTCCAGGCGCCGTCGATGTAGAGCCGGTGGGCCGGCACTTCGCTCATGGGTGCCTCCTCGTTGGTGCCGGCCGCGCTCAGGCGTTCCAGCGCAGCTTCAGGTCGTCCAGGGCCCACACGCCGCCGGAGTGCTCGGTCGGCCGCTCGGCGAGCCCGTAGTCGGGGATGCGCCGGTGCCATTCCTCCAGCAGCACGGCCAGTTCCTGGCGGGCCAGGTGCGACCCCAGGCAGCGGTGCGGCCCGCCGCCGAAGGAGATGTGCTTGGTGGAGTCCCGGTCCAGGTTCACGCGCCGGGCGCCGGGGTGGACGGTCTCGTCCCGGCCTGCCGCCGACAGCGGGAAGACCGCCATGTCGCCCGCCTTGACCGGGCAGCCGTGGAACTCGGTGTCCTTGACGGCCTTGCGCGCGGTCTGGACGATCGGGTAGGCGCGCAGGATCTCCTCGACCACGATGGGGATGAGGTCCGGGTCGTCCGTGACCCGCTTGCGGTCTGCGGGATGGGTCGCCAGGTGCAGGAACATGTAGGACGACTGGCTGCTGACCGTGTCCAGGCCCGCCATGAACAGCAGCAGCATGCAGTTCAGCAGGTCGGCGTCGTTGACGGGCTCACCGTCGATCTCCCAGCTCAGCGCGGAGTTGACGATGTCGGTGGCGTCCGGGTCGGGGGCGGCCCGGCGCTCGGCGATCAGGCCCGCGAAGTACTCGATCACCAGCCCGGTGCCGGCCGCCACGCGGTCCCGGTCGGTGCCGGAGTGCAGGATCATGCCCTCCCACTCCAGGAACTCCGGCAGCTTCGTCGGCGGCATCCCCATGATCTGGAGGAAGATCGTGGCGGGGAAGACGCGCGCGACCGCGTCCACGAAGTCGCACTCGCCCTGCGCCACGAGGCCGTCGATGATCTCTCCGGCCAGCCGCCGCTGCTCGTCCGCCATGCTCCGGACGCGCTTGGGGGAGAAGTAGCCGCGGAGCAGCACCCGCCAGGGGGTGTGCTCGGGCGGGTCCAGCATCAGCGGGATCAGCCGGAAGGGCGGGTTCGGGTCGGTCGGGATGATGGCCGAACTGGACCACAGGTCGGTCCGCTGGAGTCCGTCGTGGATGGCCTCGTGGTCGGTGAAGACCCAGTAGCCGTTCGCCTCCTCGGAGCGCATCACCGGGCGGGCGCCGTCCTGGTAGGCGTCCATGCGCTGGAAGAAGGTGAGCGCGGGTCCCGTGTCGTACGACGTGTAGTCACCGACAGGGCAGGTCTGGGGGGTGGGATCTGCGACCATCTCGGCTCCTCGGCACGCGTATGGGATGCAGTGCCCAGGATCGTACGACTCCATTGTCCATTTGGGTAGTCTCAATTAGCTATCTGGTGGCGTCGTCCCCTTGACCGTCACCCGGTGTCGGCGAGCGTGGGACGCCAGCGGGCGCGGCCGCCCCGTTCTCGACCTTGACGCACGACAGGCCATGATCGGTCGAAGTTTGCAGCGGTGCCGCCCGATGCCTTCCGCAGACTCGGACTGGTTGTTACCCTCCGAGCAGTAGATCGACAGAGTGCACACAATAGGGCGGGAACCATGCACCGACCGATGGAGGGCGTGCGCGTCCTGGAGGTCGCCCAGTTCACCTTCGTGCCTGCCGCGGGCGCGGTGCTGGCGGACTGGGGAGCCGACATCATCAAGATCGAGCACGCCGAGCGGGGCGACGCGCAGCGCGGCCTGATCCGGGTGCTCGGGCTGGACGCCCGCGGGGGCGGCTCCTTCTTCCCGATCATGGAGGGCCCGAACCGGGGCAAGCGCAGCGTCGGGCTGGCGCTGGAGAACCCGGCCGCCCGGCCGGTGCTGGAGCGGCTCGTCCGCGAGAGCGACGTGTTCCTGACCAACTTCCTGCCCGGCGCCCGCGCACGGCTGGGCATCGACGTGGCGGACATCAGGGCGATCAACCCCGACATCATCTACGTGCGCGGCAGCGGGTTCGGCCAGTCCGGCGACGAGGCGGACAAGGGCGGGTACGACAGCACCGCGTTCTGGGCCCGGGGCGGCAGCGCGGCGGGCGTCACCCCTGCGGACGCCGACGGGGTGATGCGCCAGCCTTCGGGCGCCTACGGCGACTCCATCGGCGGCATGACCATCGCGGGCGGGATCGCGGCCGCGCTGTACTCCCGGAAGGCCACCGGCGAGCCCTCGGTGGTCGACGTGTCGCTGCTCGGCGTCGGCGCGTGGGCCACCCAGTTCTCGGTGAACCTCGCCCTCGCGGTCGGCGGGCCGCTGCCCCGCCCCGAGCAGCCCAGGCACGGCTCGATGGCCAACCCGCTGATCGGCGCCTACCGCACCGCCGACGGGCGCTGGCTGGAACTGGCGATGCTGCAGCCGGGGCGGTACTGGCCCGAGTTCTGCAGGGTCGCGGGGCGCGAGGACCTGATCTCCGACGAGCGGTTCGACGGGGTCGAGAACATCATGAAGAACGCCGCCGCGGCCGGCGAGATCGTCGCGGAGATCATCGCGGCGCGCGACCACGCCGAATGGGCCGAGCTGCTCCAGGGGACCGACGGCCAGTGGGCGCTCGTCCAGGAGCCGTGGGACGTGGCGCAGGACCCGTCGCTGCGGGCCAACGGCCTCATCGCCGCGCTGGAGGACGCCGACGGCGTCCCGCGCGAGCTGGTCGCCAACCCGGTCCAGTTCGACGAGACCCCGGTGGAGCTGCGCCGCGCCCCGCAGTTCGCGGAGCACACCGACGAGGTGCTGCGCGAGCTCGGCTGGAGCGAGGACGAGCTGATCCAGCTCAAGATCGACGGCGCCGTCACCTGAGCCGCCGGCCGCGCCGCGCTCCACCAGCGGAACGCCGGACGCGCACCCTCCGCGGCCGTGATCATCGCGTCTGTGCAGGATGGATGCGGAGAACGGGTACACATAAACCACTTCGTGCACTAGGTAGAGGTGAGATGGTGGGAAGCGACCTCGGTGCCGGGATGCGGGCCGCGGCCGAACGGTTCGGCGCCACGCCGCTGGTCTTCCACGGCCCCCGCGGCGTGCTGACCACGCGGCTGGACGAGCTGCACCGGCGGGCGCTGCGCGTCGCGGCCGGCCTCGCGGAGCTGGGCATCGTCCCCGGAGACGTGGTGGCCGTCCAGCTGACCGGACGCGTGGAGAGCGCGGTGGCCCAGGCCGCGGCGCTACTGCGGGGCGCGGTCGTGCTCCCGATCGTCCCGATCTACGGCCTGCGCGAACTCCGGTTCGTGCTGCGCCAGTCCGCGGCCGCGGCCCTGATCACCTGGGACGAGCGGGCCGCGGAGGTGCGGGCGCTGAGCGCGGAGCTGCCCGGGCTGCGGCGGGTCGTCGCCGTCGGCGACGCGGACTGGAAGGCGCTGGAGGCGCACCCGCCGTCCGGCGCGCCGGAGGCGCCCGACCCGGACGACATCTGCGTGCTCGTCTATACCTCCGGCACCACGGCGGAGCCGAAGGGCGTCCAGCACACGCACCGTTCCATGCTCGCGGAACTGGCGACCATGCCGGAGCACGGCGAAGGCTACGTCTACCTCGACGCGTTCCCGCCCGGGCATGTCGCCGGGCTCTGCGTGCTGCTGCGGGCCCTTGTGAACGGGACGTCGACCGTCTTCATGGAGAGATGGGACGCGGAGACGGCGCTGGACCTCTTCCACGAGCACGGGGTGACCGCCTCGGCGGGCGTCCCGTTCCACCTGGCGGCGCTGCTGGACGCGGCCGAGCGGAGCGAGCGCGGCGCCGGGACCCTGCGGGAGTACCTGGTGGGCGCGGCGAGCGTCCCGCCGGTGCTGGTGGAGCGGGCGGAGCGCGCCGGGATCGCCGCGTACCGGGCGTACGGGTCCAGCGAGCACCCCACGATCAGCTCCGGCGGCGCCGACGACCCCGCGGGGAAGCGCGCCACCACGGACGGGACGCTCAAGCCCGGCACCCAGGTGCGCATCGTCGACCTCGACGGGAACGACGTGCCGGTGGGGGAGGAAGGCGAGATCTGGTCACGCGGCCCGGAGGTCTTCGCCGGGTACCGCGACCCCGCGCTGAACGCGCAGGCGTTCACCCCGGACGGGTGGCTCCGCACCGGTGACGTGGGACGGCTGGACCCGGACGGCCACCTGACCATCACCGACCGGCTCAAGGACATCATCGTGCGCGGCGGGGAGAAGATCTCCTCCAAGGAGGTCGAGGACATGCTGGCCGCGCATCCCGCCGTGGCCGAGGCGGTCGCCGTCGCCGAACCGGACGAGCGCTACGGCGAGCGGGTCTGCGCGTTCGCCGTCCTGCGCGCGGGGGAGGAACTCGACCTCGACGGCGTGCGGAAGCACTTCGCGTCGCTGGGGGCGGCCAGGCAGAAGACCCCGGAGCGCCTCATCGTCGTGGACACGCTGCCGCGCACGGCGGCCGGGAAGGTCCGCAAGCACGTACTGAGGGAGGAGGCCCGCGCATGGACCTCGTGATCAGCGACGAGCAGGAGGCGCTCGCCGGGACCGTGCGGAAGTGGCTGGCCGGCCGCACCGACCTCGCCGCGGCGCACGCCGACCGGGACGGCGGGCCGCTGGTGCGCCCGGAGGACCTCCGCGAGGCCGCCGGACTCGGGCTGGTGGGACTGCTGCGCGACGGAGAAGGCGGCACCCACGCCGACCTCGCGCTGGTCGTCGGGGAACTGGGCCATGCGGCGTCCCCGCTGCCGATCGGCCAGGCCGCGCTGGCCTGCCGAGCGCTCGACGACGCCGGGATCGGCGGTGGCATGGCCGACCGGGTCGCGGCGGGCGACGCGCTGGCCGTCCCGGTGCCGCCGGATCCGGGGGAGAAGCCCTTCCGGGCGTCCTCGGGCCCGGACGGCGGCCTGGTCCTCGACGGGCGGGCCGCCGTCGCGGCGGGCGCGGCGGACGCCGGCGCCCTCGTGGCCACCGCGATCGGACCGGGCGGCGCGCCCGTCCTCGCGCTCGTCGAGGCCGATGCGCCCGGGGTCGCCCGTACCGCGCGCACCACGCTCGACATCACCCGGGACTTCGCGTCCGTCGCGATGGACGGCGTCCGCGTACCGGCCGGGTCGTGGGCCGAGACCGAGACCGTCGAGGGCCTCGCCGACGCGCTGGCCCTGCACCATGCCGCCGACGCGGTCGGCGCCGCGGAGCGCCTGCTGTCCATGACGCTCCGGTACGTCCAGGAGCGGCGCCAGTTCGGACGGGTGATCGGCGGCTTCCAGGCCGTCAAGCACCACTGCGCCGACATGGCGGTGGACGTCGAGCGCGCCCGCGTCTGCGTGCGCGCCGGAGCCCGCGCGCTGGACGCCGGGGACCGCGCCGCCCGGCGGCTGCGGATCGCCGAGGCGGCCGCCGTCGCCGGGGAGGCGTGCTCGCGGGCGGCCGGCACCGCCCTGCAGCTGCACGGCGGCATGGGGTTCACGTGGGAGCACGACCTGCACCTCTACCTGCGGCGCATCAAGACCGGCGAGCTGCTGGGCGGGACCCCGCGGTACCACTACGCCCGCCTGATGGAACTCGTCGGCTGAGCCCGTGCGCCCTTCCACCGATGCGCGCCGGTCCGGCCGGATCCCGCCGGGCGGTCTCCGGCTACTCCAGGACGTCGATGACGGAGGTGGCCTCCCGGCCGCGCAGGACCAGCTCGTCCGCGACCTGGAGGTGCCGGTGCCAGAAGCGCTCGGCGGCGGGCCCGTCGCCGGCCCGGACGAGCGTGACGAGCTTCGCGTACGCGCGGAGCGCGCGCGGGTAGTCGCCGTGCGCGCCGGTCGCCTCGTGGGCCCGTACCGACGCCTGCGTCTGCCGCAGGATGATCTCGTGCACCATCCCGGCCATCAGCGCCAGCGTCTGGTTGCCGGACAGCTCGACGAGCCGCAGGTGGAAGTGGGCGCTGACGACCGCGAACCGCTCGTAGTCGCTGACTGCGGCGCGCGCGAGCTCCAGCTCCTCCTCCAGCGCCGCGTACCGCTCGTCGTCGCCGCTGAGGGCGAGCAGCCGGGCCGCCGGGGGTTCGATCGCGCTGCGGGCCTGGTACACGTCGGCGAGGTCGGCCTTGCCCAGCTGGAGCAGCAGCGCCGCGGGCCGCGCGATCGCCTCCGGGCCGGGCACGGTCACCCGGGCGCCCGTGCGGGAGCCGCGGCGCAGCTCGATCAGCCCCTCGGACTCCAGCACCCGGAACGCCTCGCGGAGCGTGGGGCGGGAGACGCCGAAGTGCTCCATCAGCGCGGCCTCGGTCGGCAGGTAGTCGCCCTCGCTGAGGGAGCCCTCCACGATGCGGCGCCGGAGCCGGCGCGCCACCAGCTCGCCGGTCTTGGGCGGGCGGACCCCGTCGGACGGTGCGGACGGCCCGCGCCGTATCCCCGGCTCCGGCAGTGCCATGGACGATCGCTCCCCTGCATGGGTGACTTATAAGACCAGGTGCACAAGGATATCGACCCCGTGTCAGCCCGATAGATAACCTAGTAAACCATCTTGTCTCGGCAGGGTGCCGGGAAGGGGAGCGCCCCCGTTCCCCGCGAGGAGGGATCGCCGCCGTGGAGTTCGGTGCCGGTACGCCGCTGGAGGAGTTCCGCGGGCAGGTCCGCGCGTTCGTCGCGGCGCACGCCCCCGGTTTCAAGGTCAGGTCGGGGGTGCGCAGCCCGGAGAACGCCGCCGAACTGGCGGAGCTCCAGCGCTGGACGGCCGACCTGTACGCCGCCGGCCACCTCGGCGCCGACTGGCCCGAGGAGTACGGCGGGGTGCCCGACCCCGACCCGCTGCGGCAGTTCGTGGTGGGGGAGGAGATCGCCCGGGCCCGCGCGCCGATGCCCGTGAGCGGCGGCTCGCTGGCCGCGCACGCCCTGATCAAGTTCGGTTCGGACGAGCAGAAGCGGCGGTACCTGCCGCGGATCCGGTCCGGCGCGGACGTGTGGTGCCAGCTGTTCAGCGAGCCGGACGCGGGCAGCGACCTGGCGTCCCTGCGGACCACGGCGGTCCGGGACGGCGACGACTGGGTCGTCAACGGGCAGAAGGTCTGGACGACCAACGGGCACTGGGCGCGGTACGGCTACCTGCTGGCCCGGACCGACCCCGAGGCGCCCAAGCACAAGGGCATCAGCGCGTTCGTCCTGGACATGGGCCTGCCGGGGGTGCGGGTGCGCCCGCTGCGGGAGCTGACCGGCACCTCCGACTTCAACGAGGTCTTCTTCGACGACGTCCGGCTGCCCGCCGGGTCGCTCATCGGCGCGCCCGGGGCGGGCTGGCTGATCGCCAACACGTCGCTGGCCGAGGAGCGCAACGGCGTGGGGGTCTCGGTCGTGCAGCTTCAGATGGCCTGGCAGGACCTGGTCGACCTCGCCCGCGAGCTCGTCGTGGCCGGCCGCCCCGCGCTGGAACTGGACGACGTGCGCCTGGACCTGGCCAGGTTCCGCGCCGAGGTCGACGCCTGCGCGCTGCTCGCCCACACCTCGATGGCCCGGTGGCGGGCGGGCAGGGAACGCGTCATCGACGCCCCGGCCACCAAGCTGACGTTCAGCGAGCTGAACCTGCGCATGGCGGAGTACGCCGTGTCGCTGCCCGGCGCGGCCGGCGTCCTCGCCGAGGGCGATCCGGACGCGGTCGCCGGGGGCCGCTGGCAGGACGCCTACCTGTACGCCCGCGCGTACACGATCGCCGGGGGCAGCTCGGAGATCATGCGCAACATCATCGCCGAGCGCGCCCTCGGCCTGCCCCGCGAACCCCGCTGACC
>NZ_SMKB01000120.1:0-21844 GCF_004348575.1 Actinomadura sp. 7K534 | reverse complement strand
GGGGGTGTGGTGGGTGGGGAACTCATCCGGATGAGCTGCCCGAAGTGCACTCCCAGTTGTGAAAAGTGTCAATAATTACAATTCATATTGGATTTTCAGTTCATCGGGGGCTTTGAATGAAAACTCGGAAAACGGGCTTCAGGCAGCGCGAACGGGCCGGGCCGGTCGTGCCGGCCCGGCCCGTTCGGTCGGGAACCTTCGCGCAGGGATGAGCGTTTGCCGCCCCCTCCGGGGTCAGGGGGAGATCATGCGGCAGAGCCAGGAGAGGGCGAGCGGATACCGGTAGTCGATGCCGCCGTGCCCCGCGTCGAACAGCTCGAAGTGGATCACGTCCTCCTGCACGCCCGCGTCCAGGAGGGCCTTGTGGAACGCCTGCGCGCCCACGTCCAGGTACCACTCGTCGCGCGTCCCGCCGTCGATCCAGATCGCCCGCTGCGAGCGCATCGCCTCGGCGTGGGCGGGCACCATCCGCACCGGGTCCCACGCCAGCCACCGCTCCCACACGTCCTGCCTCAGGACGCCGTTGACCGGGTCGAACGGCAGCTCCGGCGTCCCGTCGTCGCGGGCGGAGTAGCAGACCGCCATGCCGAGGATGTTGAGCAGTTCCATGTCCTCGGGCTTGGTGAACGCCACGCGCCCGTTGAAGTCGTCCCACCACCGCCAGATGTCGCCGCCGTACTTGCGCAGGTGCCGGACGCACTTGGGGAACTCGGTCAGGTAGCAGTACTCGAACAGCGCGTCGCCCGCGTGCGTCGCGAGCGCCCCGAACAGGTCGGGGCGCAGCATCGGCGTGATCATCGCGCCGTAGCCGCCGCTGGACTTGCCGCTGATCGCCCGGTGCCCGGGCGCGTCGAGCGTGCGGTAGCGCCCGTCCACCCAGGGGACGACCTCGTCGCAGATGTAGGAGTGGTAGCGGCCCGTGCCGGGGGAGTCGACGTACTGGCTGCCGCCGTGCGCGGTCCAGGCGTCCACGAACACCACGATCGCGGGCGGGGCCTCGCCCGAGGCGAACACGGCGTCGGCCGTCTCGGGGAACGGCTGGCGGTAGGGCGTCCGGTTGCGCCAGATGCCCACGTGCCCGGTGAACCCGGTGATGACGTACACGCTGGGGTAGCGGCGTTCCGGCTCGTCGTCGTAGCCCGGCGGGACGTACACCAGGACGGGACGCTCGTGCGGGTCCTTCAGCGGGTTCTCGCGCAGCAGCTCACTGCTGACGACGTGCTCTTCCAGGCGTCCGGCGAGCTCGGCGGACCACGGCAGCATGCGCACTCCCTCATCGGTAGTTGATCACTTCGACGCTAACCCAGCCCGCCGCCCGCCGGAACGGGTGTCACAATCCGGGGGTCCGGCTCCGTCTTGCCGGAAACGGGGAAGGAGACCCACATGACCGAGAACGCCCGCCGCCTTCGTGAGCTGCACCGTCCCGGCGACCCGCTGCTGCTGCCGAACGTGTGGGACGCGGCGAGCGCCGCCACCGTCCAGGAGGCCGGGTTCCCCGCGCTCGCCACCGCGAGCGCCGCCGTCTCCGCCATGCTCGGCTACCCGGACCACGAGGGCGCGCCCGCCGACGAGATGTTCGCCGCCGCGGGACGCGTCATCCGCGCCGCCTCCGTCCCGGTGACCGTGGACGCCGAGGCCGGATACGGGCTGCAGCCCGCCGAGCTGGTCGAACGGCTCCTCGCCATCGGCGCCGCCGGCTGCAACCTGGAGGACACCTACGCCGGGGAGCTCGCCGAGCCGGAGGCGCAGGCCGAGTTCCTCGCCGCGGTCCGGGAGGCGGCCGGCGACGCGCTGGTGATCAACGCCCGGGTCGACACGTTCATCGCCAAGGCTCCGGACCCACTGGACGCCGCGATCGTCCGCGGCCGCCTCTACCTGGAGGCCGGCGCCGACTGCGTCTACCCGATCACCGCGCCGATGGACGCCGTCCCGTCCCTGGTCAAGGGGCTGCCGGGGCCGGTCAACGCCAACAACTTCCCCGGCTCGTCCCTCGCTGACCTGGCCGCCGCGGGGGTGGCCCGCGTCTCCTACGGCCCGCTGCCCTTCCGCCGGACCCTGGAGACGCTGAAGACCTTCGCGACCCGGGTGATGGCCCGCGAGGACCCTTATGCGTGATACATGTGAGCCCGCCCACTCCCGGCCACCCTTGCAAGCACTCACTTACAGTGGCACAGTGAGACGGAAATCGCCTCTATGTCTCATCGAAGTGAGGTCCGAATGACCGTGACACTGGAGGAGATCCCCCCGAAGACCGTCCGGGACTCCATCAGCGGCCTGGCCCTCGCCGCCGCGGCCGCGAACGTGGTCATGCAGCTCGCCCGCCTGCCCGTCGGGCACGGGGTCGCCAACAGCAAGGTCGACAGCGGCCGCGTCGACAAGCACCCGATCAAGCGGACCCGCACGACCCTCACCTACATCGCCGTCGCGCTGCTCGGCACCGACGAGGAGCGCAAGGTGCTGCGCCAGGAGGTCAACCGCGCGCACCGGCAGGTCCGCTCGAAGGAACCCGTCCCCTACAACGCCTTCGACCCCGAACTGCAGCTCTGGGTCGCCGCGTGCCTCTACCAGGGCGTCGAGATCATCCACGACGTCCTGTACGGGGAGCCGTCCCCCGAACTCGCCGAGGAGCTGTACCGGTACGGGTCCCGCCTGGGCACGACCCTCCAGGTCAAGCCGGACATGTGGCCCGCGGACCGGGAAGCCTTCGAGGAGTACTGGCAGGACGGCCTCAAGAAGATCGAGATGGACGACGTCACCCGCCGGTACCTGCGCGACCTGACCGAACTGCGGTTCCTGCCCGCCCCGGTCCCGCTGCTGTTCGGCCGCCACCACACCTTCGTGACCCTCGGCTTCCTCCCGCAGCGGTTCCGCGACGAGCTCGGCTACAAGTGGACGCCCCGCGACCAGCGCCGCTTCGACCGCCACACCCGCCTGCTCGGCCGCGTCAACGGCCTCCTCCCGGCCCCGGCCCGCCTGTTCCCCTTCAACTTCTACCTCCGCGACTTCCGCCGCCGGGTGAAGACCGGCCGCCCCGTCGTCTGACCCTCAGCGGGGTGGCTGGTCGGCGGGTGGGGGGTTGGTCGAGGGTTTGGTGACCAGTTCGAATTCGCCCCGGTGGCGTTCGGTGCCGGCCACGACGGCGTCCTCCAGGACTTCGGCGCCCTTGTCCTGGCGCTGCATCATCGGGTCGCTGCGGACGTCCTTGGCCAGGGAGAAGCAGAGCAGGATGAGGACGACGGTGAACGGCAGCGCGCCGATGAAGGTGATGTTCTGGATGCCGTTCAGCGCCTCGTCGCCGCCGATCACGAGCATGATCGCGGCGACGGCCCCGGTCATGGCGCCCCAGAAGATGACGATCCAGCGCGACGGGTTGGTCGAGCCGCGCTGGGAGAGGGTGCCCATGACGACCGAGGCGGCGTCCGCGCCGGAGACGAAGAAGATGGCGACCAGGAGCATCACGAGGATCGCGGTGATCGCCTCCCACGGGAGGTTGCTCAGCACGTTGAAGGTGATCTCCTCCTCGGTGCCCGAGCCGAAGGGGTCCAGGCCGTCGCGCTGCTGGGAGATGGCCGCCCCGCCGAAGATCGCGAACCAGACCAGGCTGACCACGCTCGGGACGATGATCACGCCGGCGACGAACTGGCGGATGGTGCGGCCGCGGCTGATCCGGGCGAGGAACATGCCCACGAACGGGGACCAGGAGATCCACCACGCCCAGTAGAAGATCGTCCAGCTGGACAGGAAGGTGTCCATCGCCTCGCCGCCCGTGGCGCCCGAGCGGGACGCCATCTCGCCGAAGTCCTGGATGTAGACGCCGAGCGAGGTGGGCAGCAGTTCCAGGATGAACACCGTCGGGCCCGCCACGAACAGGAACAGGGCCAGCAGGGCGGCCAGCACCATGTTCGTGTTGGACAGCCACTGGATGCCGCGCGCGATGCCGGAGACGGCGGAGACGATGAAGCAGATCGTCAGGACGACGATGATGAGCACGAGGACCGTGGTGCCGAGGGTCTCGATCCAGCCGGCCTCCTGCATCCCGGTGCGGATCTGCAGGGCGCCGAGGCCGAGGGACGCCGCCGAGCCGAACAGGGTCGCGAACAGCGCCAGGCTGTCGATGAGCTTGCTGGCCGGGCCCTCGGCGCGGCGGCGGCCGAACAGCGGGGCGAACGCCGCGCTGATCAGCTGGGTGCGGCCGCGGCGGTAGTGCCCGTACCCGATCGCCAGCCCGAGGACGGCGTAGATCGACCAGGGGTGCAGCGTCCAGTGGAAGATGGTGGTCGCCATCGCGGTCTCGATCGCCCGCTCGCTCTGCGCCGGGTCGGTGCCGGGAGGCGGCTCGACGTAGTGCATCAGGGGCTCGGCGGCGCCGAAGAACATCAGGCCGATGCCCATGCCCGCGCTGAACATCATCGCGATCCAGGACACGGTGCGGAACTCCGGCTCGTCGTCATCTTGGCCGAGCGGGATGCGGCCGTACTTGCTGAGCGCCAGCCACAGCGAGAAGATCACGAACCCGGTCGCGGCGAGGACGAGGAGCCAGCCCACGTTCGCGAGCAGCCAGTCCAGCGCGGACTGCGCCGTCGAACTCAGGTTGTCGGTCCAGACCGTGCCCCAGACCACGAAGGCGGCGGCGAGGACCGCGGTGCAGCCGTAGACGACCCAGTCGGTGCGCGCCCGGCCCGGCCTCTTGTCGAGGGAGACGGGGAACCCGCCGTCGTCGGTCCCGCCCGGCGGGGGCTTGATCTCCTCCATGACCCTAGATCGTTCCCAAACAACCACATGTCACGTCCACGCGGGAGTAATTCGTTTCCGACCTGCGCCGCAGCGGACGGCGGCCCGACAGCTTGCCCGTTATGTCATGACTATTCGCGCCCGGTGGACGGTTTCGACCAGGGCGTCCACGTCCGTGGACGAGGTCCGGTGGCTGATGACGCAGGCGCGCAGCGCGGCGCGCCCGTCGAGCCGGACGGGGCTGATCCACGCGCGCCCGCCGCGGACGACCCGGGCCGCGAGCGCCTCGTGGTGCTCCCACGTGCCGTTCCCCGGATCGGCGAAGCAGACGACGGGGAGCGGGGTGTCGTTGACGATGTCCCACCCGTCCGCCGCGAGCTTCGCGCGCAGCCCGCCGGCGAGCTCCGCGTCGCGGTCGAGCTGCTCGGCGTACCCGGAGCGGCCCGCGACGGCCAGGCTGAGGAACAGCTTCAGTCCCGTGAAGCGCCGCGACCACTGCTGGCTGGACGTGTACGGGTCCACGGTCTCGGGGACGCCGGCCGGCATGTAGGACGTGGTGACCCGGAACGTCTCGGCGAGCCCCTCGGCGTCGGTGGTCAGCAGCGCCCCGGCGCCCATCGGGACGCTCAGCCACTTGTGCGCGTCGACCGTGATCGAGTCGGCGCGCTCGATGCCGGACAGGGCGGGGCGGAGCCGGTCGGAGAGGGCCGCCGCGCCCCCGTAGGCGGCGTCCGCGTGCAGCCATAGGCCCTGGTCGCCGCAGAGGTCCGCCAGTTCGTGGAGCGGGTCGATCGCCCCGGCGGCCGTGGTCCCGGCCGTCGCGACCACGAGGAACGGCAGGTCTCCGGCCGCGCGGTCGGCGGCGAGCCGGCGGGCGAGGTCGGGGACGTCCATCCGCAGGCCGGTGGTGGGGACGAGGCGGACGGCGTCGCGCCCGATGCCCGTCGCGTGCGCGATCTTGAGCCAGGCCAGGTGGCTCTCCGCCGACGCGTACATGACCGGGCGGCCGGGCAGCGCCCGCAGGCCCTCGGTGCCGTACCGCGGCCATGCCCGCGTGAGCGCCAGCAGGACGGCGGTCATGTTCGCCTCGGCGCCGCCGCTGGTGAAGGACCCCGCCACCCGCTCGGGCGGGTACCCCAGGCGTCCGCCCAGGAAGCGCAGGAGGTGGGCCTCGATCTCCGCCGCCGCGGGCGCGTGCGACCATGCCGCGAGCTGCGGGTTGAACGCGGCGGCGAGGGTCTCGCCGACGATCCCCATCAGCGTCGGCGTGGGGTTGAACAGCCCGAAGTACCGGGGGTGCGTGGTGTGGACGGTCGCCTCGCGGAGCAGGTCCGCGACCTCTCCGATGACCGCTTCGGGCGCCGCCGGACGCTCGAAGTCGTACGCCTCGATCGCGGCCCGCAGCGCGCCGGCGTCGGCCGGTGCGCTCACGGCCCGTCCGGCGATGCTCCCGCGCTCGTCCGCGAGCAGCTCGGTGACGTGCCGCCACAGCGCGCCGGCCGCCGGCGGGGGCGGGTCGAAGGAGGCTCGGCCAAGAGGAAAGTCGTCCATGTCCCCACCTTCGCGCCCCTGCGGAGAACGCCCAAGTGGCAGTAACGACCGTCATCGCTAAGTTAGTGACATGCACCGGCTGGCGGTCGCGGTCACCGAGGGTGTGCCGATCTTCGAGTTGTCCATCCCCTGCGAGGTCTTCGGGTACGAGCGCCCGGGGCTGGCCCGGACCTGGTACGACTTCCGGCTCTGCGCCGCTCCGGGCACCCGGACCGCCGCCGGGTTCGCGCCGGACGCCCGCTATGGCCTGGACGAACTCGCCCGAGCCGACACCGTGGTGATTCCGGCCTGCGCGAACGTCCTCGCCGACCAGCCCGCGGACCTGGTCGAAGCCGTCCGCGCCGCGCACGCCGGTGGTGCCCGCATCGTGGCGCTGTGCACCGGGGCCTTCGTGCTCGCCGCCGCCGGCCTCCTCGAGGGACGCCGGGCGACGACCCACTGGATGCACGCCCGCCGGCTCGCCGAACGGCACCCCGAGGTGAAGGTGGACGCGTCCGTCCTCTACATCGACGACGGCGACATCCTGACCAGCGCGGGCACCGCCGCCGGGCTCGACCTGTGCCTGCACGTCGTCCGCTCCGACCACGGCGCGGCCGTGGCCCGCGCCCTCGCCAAGCGGCTCGTCATGCCCGCGCACCGGCCCGGTGGCCAGGCCCAGTACATCGACGCGGGCGTCGCCGTTCACGACGCGGACGAGCTGGGCCCTCTCCTCGACTGGGCCCGTGAGCGCCTGCACGAACCGCTGACCGTCGCCGCCCTGGCACGCCGCGCCAACGTCACCCCCCGCACCCTGATCCGCCGCTTCCACGCCGCGACGGGAACGACGCCGATGGCCTGGCTGCGCGGCATCCGCATCGACTACGCCCGCGAGCTGCTGGAGACGACGTCCCTCCCGGTCGACCGGATCGCCGATCACGCGGGGCTGGGCAGCCCGGCCAACTTCCGCCACCACTTCACCCGTGCCGTGGGCGTCCCTCCGACCGCCTACCGCCGCGCCTTCTCGTCCACCACGAACTGAGCCCTCGTCGCGGGATTCGGCCGGGTTGGCGGGGGCGGCGTTGTATGGCCGAAACCGGGAAGACCGGAGGGTGTGGCCCCGGTCACATTCGTCGCTTCTGTCCCGCTACGTCACTACTAGAACAGAGATGTTCCCTTTCGGCCACTGTTGCCGCATATAGGGTTTCGTGTTCCTCTGATTAAGGCAATGTCCGGTTGCGGATCGCTGCAGGCCGACCGCACCTGACCGAAACACCGTCACCGACGCAGGCCACCTACCACGACGCACGCCACCTACGACGACGCACGCAGCGAAAGCGGAGGTCCGGATGCGCAAGGAGATGCTGGAGAGCTTCGTCCTGGGGGACGTTCTCCGGTCGCAGGCGCAGGCTCATCGAAGGCAGACGTTCCTCAAGTTCCGGGACGGCGAGGTCACCTACGGCGAGGTCGACGCGGCCGCCGACCGGATGGCCCGCAGGCTGGCCGGCGCCGGGATCGGCCGCGGCGACCACGTGGGGCTGATGCTGCCCAACTGCGCCGACTTCGTGCATCTCGTGTTCGCGCTGGCGCGGCTCGGCGCGGTCGCCGTGCCGATCAACATCGCCTACCGCGGGGAGCTGCTGCGGCACGTCCTGGACAGCTCCGACTCGAACTGGCTCGTCATCGACGGCCCCTACGCGGAGCGGATCGTCGAGATCGCGGAGCGGCTGCCGAAGCTGGGCGGGGTCGTCGTGCGGGACGCCGCCGCGAGCGAGGTGCTGCTGGACCGGCTCGGCAAGCCCGCGCGGGACCTGTACGCCCTGCCGGAGGACGGCGCCGGCCGCGTCGAGGTCCCGGTCGGGTTCGCCGACATGCAGGCGATCATGTACACGTCCGGGACGACCGGGCCGTCCAAGGGCGCGATGGTCCCGCACGCGCTGGCGCTGACCTGCGCCTACGACTCGCTGGACTTCCTCGACCGGTGGGGCAAGACGATCTACTGCCCGCTGCCGCTGTTCCACGCCGCCGCGCTGTGGGACGGGATGCTGTCCGCGCTGCTCGGCGGCGGCTCGATCGCGATCGTGGAGCGGTTCAGCGCGTCGCGGTTCTGGGACGACGTGCGCCGCTTCGACGCCCAGGTGTGCATGAGCGTGTTCTCGATGATCCCGATCCTGCTGAACCGGCCGCCGACGCCGCGGGACCGCGACCACCGGCTGGAGACCTTCTACATGGGCAAGTCGAGCCTGGACGAGCCGCTGCGGGAGCGTTTCGGGGTCCGGTCGGTGGAGACCTATACGAGCACCGAGGCGGGCATCGCGACGGGCAGCCCGTACGGGGAGTGGCGGACGGGTTCGTGCGGCCGGGCCCACGAGGAGCGGTTCCAGGTCGCGGTGGTGGACGAGTACGACCGGGAGGTGGGCCCGGGGGAGCCGGGTGAGCTGGTGCTGCGGCCGAAGCAGCCGTTCGTCCTGACGACCGGGTACTACGGCGACTGGGAGGCCACGACCCGCTGCTTCCGGAACATGTGGTTCCACACCGGAGACCGGGTATGGCGCGATGACGACGGCTACTTCTACTTCCTTGACCGGATGAAGGACGCGATCCGCCGGCGTGGTGAGAACATCTCGGCCTTCGACCTGGAGACCGAGATCAATCAGCATCCGGCGGTGCTGGAGTGCGCCGCCATCGGCGTGCCCTCGGAGCTGGAGGACGAGGACATCAAGGTGTCGATCGTGGTGCAGCCGGACACCGGCATGGATCCCGCGGAGCTGATCGCCTACTGCGAGGAGCGCCTGCCGCGGTCGATGGTGCCGCGCTACGTCGAGTTCGTGGACGCGCTGCCGCGCACGCCGACCGACAAGGTCGCCAAGTACAAGCTGCGGGCCCAGGGCGACGGCGGCATCACCGAGACCACCTGGGACCGGGAGGCGGAGGGCCGGTGAACTGGGACGACACGCCGGAGGAGGCCGAGTTCCGGGCGGCGGCGCGGGCGTTCATCAAGGAGCGGTTCCCCGCGTCGTACCGCCCGGCGGGCGACGAGGAGCAGAGCCTCGAACCGGAGGACGTCGCGGGCTACAACTGGCCCGTCGACCGCGTCGCCGGCGACGCCGCCCGCCGGGAGGGCGCGCGGGCATGGGCGGCGGCGCTCGCCGAGCGGGGCTGGATCGCGCCGCACTGGCCGCGCGAGTACGGCGGCGCGGGCCTGTCGGCGATGGAGGAGTTCATCCTGCACGAGGAGATGATGCGGGCGCGGGTGCCGACGGTGAACGGCATCGGCGCGTTCCTCCTCGGCCCGACGCTGCTGGTGCACGGCACGGAGGAGCAGAAGGCCCGGCACCTGCCCGCGATCGCGAAGGGCGAGGCGACCTGGGCGCAGGGGTTCTCCGAGCCGGGCTCCGGGTCCGACCTGGCGTCGCTGCGCACCCGCGCCGTGCGGGACGGCGACGAGTACGTGGTGGACGGCCAGAAGGTCTGGACGTCCCTCGGCCAGTACGCCGACTGGCTGTTCGTCCTGGTGCGCACCGACCCCGACGCCGACCGGCCGCACCGCGGCATCACGTTCCTGCTGGTCAAGGCGGACGCGCCGGGTGTGACGATCCGTCCCATCACCGACATCAGGGGCGCGGCGCCGTTCTGCGAGATCTTCTTCGAGGGCGTTCGGGTGCCGGTGGCGGACCGCGTCGGCGAGGAGAACCGCGGCTGGTACGTCGCGATGTCCGCGCTGGGCTTCGAGCGCGCCGGGATCGGCGCCACGATCAAGTACGAGCAGGCGCTCGCCGAGCTGGTCGGCTACCTGCGGTCGCCGGAGGGCGCGCGGTTCGGCCGGACGAGCCCGGCGCTGCGCCAGGAGATCGCGCGCCGGCAGACCGAGATCCGGGTGCTGTACAACCTGGCCCGCTACACGGTGTCGCGGCAGGCCGCGGGCGAGGAGCCCGACTTCGAGGCGTCCATCAACCAGCTGTTCGGCGCCGAGCTGCACCAGCGGCTCGCCCGTACCGGCGCGCGGGTGTTCGGGCGGTCCGCCGCCCTGTGGGAGCGCGAGGGCGCTCCGCTCGGCGCCCTGTTCACGCACATGCGCAGGGACTCGGTGGCCTCCACCTTCCTCGGCGGCACCACCGAGATCCAGCGCAACGTCATCGCCACCCGCGGGCTGCGCCTGCCCCGCGGCTGACCGTCCGATCGAGGAGGAGCGAACCGTATGCCCGACGAAGACGCCTACGAGACCGTCGACCTGCGAATCGAGGAGAGGGTCGCCTGGCTGACGCTGAACCGGCCGGACAAGCTCAACGCGCTGACACCGACCACGATGGCGGAGCTGCGCGACATCTTCACCCGCGTCGACGACGACGAGGACGTCTGCGTCGTGGTGCTGCGCGGCGCCGGCGAGCGCGCGTTCTGCGCGGGGATGGACCTCGCGTGGTCGGAGAAGCTGACGCCGCGCGAGCGGGTCGAGCAGGGCCGGCTCGGCGAGAAGACGTTCGCGATGATGGAGCGGACGTCGGTCCCGGTGATCGCGGCCGTGCACGGCTACGCCGTCGGCGGCGGCCTGGAGCTGGCGCTCGCCGCCGACTTCATCGTCGCCTCCGACAACGCGAAGATGGGGCTGGTCGAGATCACCCTGTCGGCGCGCCCGCCGTACCGGCCGAAGATGACCGAGGACGGCGACCCCGACCAGCCCGAGTTCGGCGGCTCCGCGCCCGGCTGGGGCGGCGTGAAGCGGCTGCCGGAGCGGATCGGCAAGGCCCGCGCGAAGGAGCTGCTGTTCACCGGCGCGCGCATCGACGCCGACCGGGCGCTGCGGCTCGGCCTGGTCAACGACGTGTACCCGGCGGACGAGTTCGACAAGCGGGTCGGTGAGCTGGCCGAGCGGATCGCGGCGATGAACCGCTACAACCTGCGCCTCGTCAAGGAACTGGTCACCTACGGCTACGACTGGATCGAGCCGCACCCGAGCTAGGAGAACCCGTGCAGATCTACCGCATCGATCATGTCGCCCAGGTGGCGGCCGACCTCGACGCGCAGGTCGGGCTGCTGGAGGGGCTGTTCGGGTTCCGGCGCGTCCGGAGCTGGGACAACCCCGCGGAGGGCGTGCGCGGCGCCCGGCTGGAGATCCCCGGGAGCCGGGGGCAGGCGTGGGAGGTGGTGGCGCCCGTCGGCGAGGGGTCCTCGCTCCAGACCTGGCTGGACGAGCACAACGGCCGTCCCGGGCTGCACCACGTCGGCGCCGAGGTCCCGGACCTGGACGCCGCCCGCGCGGAGCTGGAAGGACGCGGCATCAAGCCGGCCGACGGGCCGCAGGGCCGGTGGCTGGAGGCGTCGCTGAGCCCGCCGGAGCACGGCCCCGGCATCCTGTTCCGGCTGCGCGGTCCCGGCAGCCTGGACATGTGCGGCGACTCCGGCGACGCCGTGAAACCGTCCGAGCCGGGCGAGGCGAGCCTCGGCATCGTGGCGCTCGACCACGTCTGCCAGGCGTTCCACGACCGCGACGAGCTGGCCCGCTGGTACCGCGACCTCGCCGGGTTCGTGCAGGTGTGGCGGACGCCGGACGACGAGCACCCCGACATGGCCGACCTGGTGCTGAACATCCCCGGCTCCTCGATCTGCTGGGAGGTCATCACCGGGCGCGGGGAGGACTCGTTCATCGACCGCTTCCTGGAGCGCAGCGGCCCGGCCGCCCACCACGTCACGTTCGAGGTGGCCGACTGGGACGCGGCGCTCGCGGCGTGCGAGCGGCGCGACGTCCCGACCTTCGACGACGAGGAGGGCGTCACCGACGGCGCCGCCTGGAAGCACACCTTCATCCATCCGAAGCACACCGGCGGCGTGCTCGTCCAGCTGTTCTGGGAGGAACGGCCGGGCGTGTGGGTCCGCTCCGACAAGATCCCGCCGACGTCATGAACCTGGGCCGCACCGAAGACCAGGAGCTCATCGCCGACACCGCGCGCGAGTTGCTGGAGGCGCGGGCGCCGACCGCCGGGGCGCGGGCGATGGACGGCGACCCCGCCGGCCACTCGCCCGCGCTGTGGAAGGAGATGGTCGAGCTCGGCTGGCCGGGCCTGGCGTTCCCCGAGGAGCACGGCGGCGTCGGCGGCGACTTCCTGGACGTGTCGCTGCTGTTCGAGCAGCTCGGCTACGCGCAGGTCCCGAGCCCGCTGCTCGTGTCGGTGGCGTGCTGCGGGATGCCGGTCGCCCGCTTCGGCACGTCCGGGCAGCGGGAGCGGTGGCTGTCCGCGATCTCGGAGGGCCGGATCACGACCGCCGCGCCCCTGCCCTGGGACCGCCCCGGGGACGGGCCGGTGGCCTCCCGCGACGGCGACGGTCATGTCCTGAACGGCACCGCCACGTTCGTGCCGTTCGCCGCTTCGGCCGAGCACATCCTCGTGGCGGCGCATCTGGACGGCGAGCCCCGCGCGTTCTGGGTGGACGCCTCATCGGTGACGCTCAAGCCGCTGGGCACGGTCGGCTGGGATCGTCCCTGCCACGTCGAACTGGCGGACGTCCGCGTCCCGGCCGAGGCCGCGCTGGGGGAGGACGCATCAGGCGCGGACGCCGCCCGCGCCATCTCCCTGTTCGGCGCGGCGGCCACCTGCGCGGAGATGGTGGGCGCGGCACAGCGCGTCCTCGACATGACGGTGGCGTACGCGACGGAAAGGGAGCAGTTCGGCAAGCCCATCGGGTCCTTCCAGGCGGTGCAGCACCACTGCGCCGACATGGCCATCGACGTGCTCGGCTCCCGCTTCATCGCCTACGAGGCCATCTGGCTCCTGTCAGCGGACCGGGAGGCCGCGCAAGAGGTGTCGATGGCGAAGGCGTGGGTGAGCGAGGCGTACGAGCGCGTGTGCGCCCTCGGCCACCAGGTGCACGGCGCGATCGGCTTCACCGAGGAGCACGACCTGCATCTGTTCTCCCGCCACGCGATGGCCGCGGCGCTCGCGCACGGCGACGGCGACCTCCACTACGACACCCTGGCCACCCGGCTGGACCTGCCCTGACGTCCCTGCCCCTGACGTCCCTGCGCGCCCGCCCGCTCGTCGCGCCGTCCGCGGGCGCGGCGCGCATGGACGGTCACTCCGCCGCGGCGGGCTCCGTGGAGATCCGGCCGGCGACGATGTGGTCGGCGAGCGGCAGCACGACCGCGGCGATCTCGCCGATGGTCTCCTTGGGGACGCCCGCGGCCAGGAGGCTGGCCACCAGGTGGTCGGCGACCCGGTCGAAGTGCTCCTGCTCGATGCCGAGCCCGAGGTGGACGTCCTTCATCGCCCGGCCCTGGTAGACCATCGGCCCGCCGAGCGCCTGCCCGAAGAACTCGACCTGGCGGCCCTTCACCTTGTTGACGTTCAGCCCGACGAAGTACGTGTTCAGCAGGTCGTCGGCGAGGATCCGCCCGTAGAGGTCGTCCACCACCGCCGTCAGGGCCTCTTCTCCACCGATCGAATCGTAGATGCTCATCCGTCCTCCTCACGCGAAGGCTTATTGGCAGAGCGCCAATAACTGGCGAGGCCAGAGTACGGCGAGCTTCCCGAGGACGCCAGGGGGTCCCTGCCGGTGAACGGAAAACGCCCGGCCGGGGCGATCCCGGCCGGACGTCGCGGGTGTTCGGATGCGGTCGCGTGCGGTCGCTAGGGGCGGACGGCGTACACCATGCGCTTGCCGGGGTGCTCGCCGACGGTCCAGAACTGGCCGAGGCCGGGGTTCGACCCGTCGGTGCCGCTCTGCCAGTGCGCCAGGTCCTCCGGGCCGATGCTGAGCTGCTTCTCGCTCGCGACCTGCAGCGTCGTGGTGGACGACGTCGCGGGCGCGGTCGTGTAGAACGTCCCGGCGGTCGCGGGGCCGCGGCTGCGGCTCAGGTACCACCGGCCGTTGAACCGGGTCGCGCCCTGGACGTTGCTGACCGGCAGCTTGTGGGCGGCGTCGGCGTTCCACCGGTAGGACGGGTCGGTGATCAGCTCGCTGTTCGCGGTGAAGGCGCCGGCGATGGGCCACGCCGCGACGCGCCCGTTGACGGCCTCGTCCCCGGCGCAGTACTCGCCGGAGACCAGGTGGTCGGTGCCGCTGCGGTCGAGGGACACGTGCGAGAACTGCGGCGACCCGTCCGAGGCGGTGCACTTGGTGCCGGTCGCGGCGGTCCGCGTCCACGAGCCGACCTGCGGCATCACGTAGCGGTACCCGTAGCCGTGGTACGTGCCGCCGTGCAGGCCGACCTTGTCCGCGCCGCCGGTCGTGCCGTTCTCGGACGCGCCGAGGTCGAAGATGCGGCGCATGTCGAACATGCGGAAGCCGCGCGCGGTGTCGGCGACGAACAGGTGGTTGCCGTACCAGAGGATCCCGCCCGCGTGGAGCGAGGTGTTGTAGCCGCCGGCGGACGAGTCCTGCGACACCCGCACGGTGTCGTAGTCGCCGTTCGCCTTCGGGTACACGAGCAGGACGTGCCGGTACGCGCCGGTGGAGGGGTTCATGAAGCTGATGCGGACGCCCTTGACCATGCCGTCGGCGTTGGCGTTGGCGTCGTACCAGCTCACCAGGACGGGCTTGTAGCCGTCGCCCCACTCCTGGTCGGCCTGCATGTCGGCGACCGTGGTGACGCCCTGCGGGTACCACTGGGTGGTGGCGTTGTCGCCGTCGTTGAAGCAGACGCTCCGCGCGAGCGCCACGGAGCTGCCGGACTGGACGGCGTTCGGCTCGCACGCCCCGTTGACGGTGACCGGGGTGTCGTCGTCCTGCCGGTTCAGGTCGTTCATGATGCCGGTGACGGTCCCCTTCACCAGCGGGAGGGCGTCGGCGCGGTCGCGCAGGTCCGTCCCGTAGGAGTTCGGGCGGAGCTGGAAGTTCGACAGGGACAGTTCGTCGGCTGCGGCGGGGGACTGGATCGCGGCGGCGAGCGGAAGGGCGAGGCCCACGGCGGCCAGGACGGCCAGGCATCGACGGCGGCGCATGCACTCTCCTCACGGCCGGGCCCGCCTGGCCGGGGATCACCCGGGGGAGCGGTGGGCACGGCCAAGATCGTCGTGGCAGTCCGTCCAAAATGTCATGATCATGACCTTCCCGCCAAATCGGACATGTACCAGAGGTGCACTTCACTTTTTGTGGGGTGATCGGCATAAATTTGCGGAATGAACGTCGTCATCGCCGTTGTCGCGACCTTGCTGGTGACGTGGATTCCGGCGCTCGTGTGGTGGCGGCGCCAGCAGGGGCGGGGCGGCGACCTGGGCGGGCCCGCGCGGCGGGCGACGTTCGAGACGCTGCACACCGCCTCCCGCGCCGCCCCCGCGTTCCGGGCGGGGCTGACCGAGCAGGACGCGCAGAAGGCCGCCCGGCACCTGCGGGTCCTGCTGGACTGCCCCGCGCTGGCGATCACCGACCGGGAGCGGCTGCTGGCCTGGGACGGGGAGCACGAGCACCACGCGGAGGAGGTCCTCGGGCACGCCGGGGTGACGCTGGAGAACGGCCGGACCCAGGTGCACGACGTCGCCTGCGACCTGCTCGACTGCCCGATCCGGCGGGTCGTGGTGGTGCCGCTCGCCACCGACGACCGGGTGGTCGGGTCGCTCGCCGCCTACGGGGAGGACACCCCGGCGGGGCTGATCCGCGCCGCCGAGGAGGTGGCCCAGTGGGTGGACGCGCAGCTCGAACTGGCCGAGCTGGACCACTCGCGGACGCTGCTGATGGAGGCGGAGATGCGGGCGCTGCGGGCGCAGATCTCGCCGCACTTCATCTACAACTCGCTGACCACCATCGCCTCGTTCGTCCGGTCCGACCCCGAGCGGGCGCGGGAGCTGCTGCTGGAGTTCGCCGGGTTCACCCGCTACTCGTTCCGGCGGCACGGCGACTTCACGACGCTCGCCGAGGAGCTCCGGTCCATCGACCGGTACCTGCTGCTCCAGCGGGCGCGGTTCGGCGAGCAGCTGCGGGTGACGCTGCGGATCGCGCCCGAGGTGCTGCCGGTCGCCGTGCCGTTCCTGTGCCTGCAGCCGCTGGTGGAGAACGCCGTCCGGCACGGGCTCCAGGACAGGTCGGAGCCGGGGCTCATCACGATCGTCGCCGAGGACGCGGGGTCGGACTGCCTGATCAGCGTGGAGGACGACGGGATCGGCATGGACCCCGAGGACGTCCGGCGGCTGCTCTCGGGCGACGTGCGGCCGCCGGCCGACGACGGCGACGCGGCCGGGATCGGGCTCGCCAACGTCGACGACCGGCTGCGGCAGGTGTACGGGCCGGAGTACGGTCTCGCCGTGGAGACCGGGCCGGGCGCGGGCACGAAGGTGACCGTGCGGGTGCCCAAGTACCGGCCGGGGGTGACCGCGTCCTGAAACCTTGACTGACAGGCGTCCTTTGACTGGAATGTCCGTGCGACGTGGGAAAGGACGATGTGGTGGGCCTACGTGTCCTCGCGGTGGACGACGAGCCGCCCGCGCTGGACGACCTCGTCCACCTGCTGCGCGCCCACCCGCGGATCGGCGAGATCCACACGGCGCGGGACGGCGCCGCCGCGCTGCGCAAGCTCGACCGGGCCCTCGCCGACGGGCGCCCCATCGCCGCGGTCTTCCTCGACATCCGGATGCCCGGCCTGGACGGCACCGTCCTCGGCCGCGTGCTCGCGCAGTTCGCCCGCGCGCCGCAGATCGTCTTCGTCACCGCCTACGAGGACCACGCCGTCGACGCGTTCGAGATCAAGGCGACGGACTACATCCTCAAGCCGGTGCGGCCCGAGCGGCTCAACGAGGCGATCAGGCGCGTCATCGAGGCCACCGACGAGCCCGAGGACGACGAGGCCGACCCGGCCGAGCCGGAGCCGCTGCCCGTCGAGCTGGGCGGGGTCACCCGGTTCGTCACCCCCGCCGAGGTCCTGTACGTCGAGGCGCAGGGCGACTACGCGCGGCTGCACACCTCGTCCGGCAGCCACCTGGTCCGCATCCCGCTGGCCGCGCTGAGCGAGCGCTGGACCGGCGCCGGGTTCGTCCGGGTGCACCGCAGCCACCTGGTCGCGCTGTCGGCGATCCGGGAGCTGCGGCTGGACTCGGGCCGCTGCACCGTGCTGGTCGGCGACGCGGAGCTACCGGTGAGCCGCAGGCACGTGCGCGAGCTGCGCGACGTGCTCGTGCGGAGGGCGAGGCGGTCGCCCTGAGCTCCGGCCCCCCGAGCCCCGGCGACCCGGGCGCCGGCCCCGCGAGCCCCGGCCCGCCGAGCGCCGGTGAACGGCCGCGCGGCATCGCGCCGGGCCGGGTGCTGGTGACCGGGCCGCGGACCCGGGCCGTCCGCCGGCCCAGCTACCCCGTCACCCGGGAGATCGACGAGCAGACCCGGCTCGGCGAGGCATACATGCGCTCGCTGCTGCGCGCCCAGCTCCGACTCGCGGTGGGGCTGTGCCTCGTGCTGACCGCGGTGGTGGTCGGGCTGCCGCTGCTGTTCGCGGTGTTCCCCGAGTTCAGCGAGAAGACCGTGCTGGGCATCCCGCTGCCGTGGGTGGTGCTCGGCGGGATGATCTACCCGTGGTTCGTCGCGTGCGGCTGGTGGTACGTCCGGCAGGCCGAGCGCAACGAGGACGACTTCGCCGAACTCGTCGACCGGCCCCCGTCCCCCGACGACGCGCCATGAACACCGGAGCGTCATGAACACCGCGTACGGGCTCGCCGGCGTGCTGCTGGTCGTCGTCGCCACCGTGCTCATCGGCGTGATCGGGCGCATCTCCCGCACCACGTCCGACTTCTACGTGGCGTCCCGCACGGTCACGCCGCTGCGCAACGCGTCGGCGATCGGCGGCGAGTACCTGTCGGCCGCGTCGTTCCTCGGCATCGCGGGGCTGATCCTCGCCTACGGCGCCGACATGCTGTGGCTCCCCGTCGGCTGGACGGGCGGCTACCTGATCCTGCTCGTCCTCGTGTCGGCGCCGCTGCGCCGCTCCGGCGCGTACACGCTGCCCGACTTCGCCGAGGCGCGGCTGGAGTCGATGGCGGTGCGCCGCGTCGCCAGCATCCTCGTCGTGCTGATCAGCTGGCTGTACCTGCTGCCGCAGTTCCAGTCCGCCGGGCTGGTGCTGCGGACGGTGACGGGTGCGCCGGTGTGGACGGGCGGCGTCCTCGTCGCCGTCGTCGTCGCGGTGAACGTCCTCGTCGGCGGCATGCGCAGCGTCACGCTCGTCCAGGCGTTCCAGTACTGGATGAAGCTCACCGCGCTCGCCGTCCCGCTGGTGTTCCTGCTGCTGGCGTGGCGGTACGACGGCGCGCCCGGCCTCGCGGCGGACACGCCGCCGCAGTTCGCGGAGCGGACCACCGTCTCCGTCGGCCTCGCCGTCACCGTCGACGTCGCCGACCCCGTCCAGGTCGTCGTGGACGGGCGGGTGGACGGGCAACCTTACGAGAACGGCCCGCTGACCCTGGGGCCCGGACGGCACCACATCGCGCAGAACACGTCCGTCACGTTCCCGGCCGGCGCCGAGGTGCCGCACGTCAGCGACCGGCCGGCCACCACCGACCGCCAGTGGGCGATGCCGCTGGACGGCCACCCCCACTCCCTCTACGCCACGTACTCGCTGATCCTGGCCACGTTCCTCGGGACGATGGGGCTCCCGCACGTCCTCGTCCGCTTCTACACCAACCCCGACGGGCGGGCCGCGCGCCGCACCACGGTGATGGTGCTGTCGCTGCTCGGCGCCTTCTACCTGCTCCCGGCCGTCTACGGGGCGCTCGGCCGCCTCTACACGCCCGAGCTGCTGATGACCGGGCGGGCGGACGCCGTCGTCCTCACGCTGCCCGGCCGCCTCATCGGCGGGGTCGGCGGCGACCTGCTCGGCGCGCTGGTGACCGGCGGCGCGGTCGCGGCGTTCCTGTCCACCTCGTCCGGGATCACCGTGTCCGTCGCCGGGGTGATCGCGCAGGACATACTGCGCGGCGGGGTGCGCTCGTTCCGCGCCGGGACGCTGCTCGCCCTCGTCGTCCCGCTGGCGCTGGCCATCGCGGCGCGCGCGCTGCCCGTCGCGGACGTCGTGGGGCTGGCGTTCGCCGTCGCGGCGTCCACGTTCTGCCCGCTGCTCGTCCTCGGCGTGTGGTGGCGGCGGCTGACCGTCCCCGGCGCGCTCGCCGGCCTCATCGCCGGCGGGGTCCTGGCGGGCACGGCGGTGGTCGTGACGATCGCCGCCGGGCCGCCGGAGGGGCTGCTGGGGGCGCTGCTCGCCGAACCCGCCGCGTGGAGCGTCCCGACCGCGTTCGCCACCATGATCATCGTTTCGCTGTGCACGCCGGGCCGGGTGCCGCGCGGCGTCGCGCGGATGATGGTGCGCCTGCACACTCCGGAGTCGCTCGCCGTCGACCGCGGCACCTGGCGGCCGAAGCGGGTGTGACCGTTCATCGCGCCAGATGAACCGCTCACCGACGATGCCCGCAGACCGCCGACGATGAACGGCGACTGACCGCAGCCCCGCGCCTGTCCCCTCGCTCGGCCCCCGGGCCGTCCATACGGTGGCGCGTGACCGGCGTCACAACAGAGGAGGGGCGGTCGTGTCCATCGATAAGAACGCCTCCGGCACCGTCTACCAACGGTTCCAGGGCACCGCGGAGTTCCAGGAACTCCGCACCAGATTCCGCAGATTCGCATTTCCGATGACCGTCGCGTTCCTCGCCTGGTACCTGCTCTACGTCGTGCTCTCGGGCTGGGCACGCGGCTTCATGGGCACGGAGCTGTTCGGCGCGATCAACGTCGCGCTCATCTTCGGGTTGCTGCAGTTCGTCACCACGTTCGGCATCGCCTACTACTACTCGCGGCACGCAGGGCGCCGCCTCGACCCGCTCGCCGACAAGATCCGCGGCGAGATCGAGGCGGACGAGGCGCAGAGCGCCGGGACCGCGGAGGACGCCCGATGAGCAACGAGACCCTGTCGATCCTGCTGTTCCTCACCTTCGTCGCCGCCACCCTGGCGATCACCGTTTGGGCGAGCCGCAACACCAAGAACGCCACGGACTTCTACGCCGGCGGCCGCTCATTCTCCGGGCCGCAGAACGGCCTGGCGATCGGCGGCGACTACATGTCCGCCGCGTCCTTCCTCGGCATCGCCGGGCTGATCGCCCTGTACGGCTATGACGGCTTCCTGTACTCCATCGGGTTCCTGGTCGCCTGGCTCGTCGCGCTGCTGCTGGTCGCCGAGCTGCTGCGGAACTCGGGTCGGTTCACGATGGCGGACGTGCTCGCGTTCCGGATGAGCCCGCGCCCGGTCCGCACCGCCGCCGGCGTCTCCACCATCACCGTGTCGATCTTCTACCTACTGGCGCAGATGGTCGGCGCCGGGGCGCTGGTCGCGCTGCTGTTCGGGTTCACCAGCGAGTTCGCCAAGGGCGCCACGATCGCGCTGGTCGGCCTCCTGATGATCGTGTACGTGGTGTTCGGCGGGATGAAGGGCACCACCTGGGTGCAGATCGTCAAGGCCGTGCTGCTGATGACCGGCGCGGCGCTGGTCACGCTGCTGGTGCTGACCGAGTTCGGCTTCAACCTGTCGAGCCTGCTGAACGACGCCGCCGAGCAGAGCGGCAAGGGCGACGCGTTCCTGGAGCCCGGCCTGCGCTACGGCACCGAGGAGCAGGGCCTCACCGGCAAGCTCGACCTGATCAGCCTCGGCCTCGCGCTCGTCCTCGGCACCGCGGGACTGCCGCACATCCTGATCCGCTTCTACACCGTCCCGACGGCCCGCGACGCCCGCAAGTCCGTGATGTGGGGCATCGGCCTCATCGGCACCTTCTACCTGTTCACCCTCGTCCTCGGCTTCGGCGCCGCGGCGCTGGTCGGCAGCGAGGAGATCTCCAGGGTCAACGAGGCGGGCAACACCGCCGCGCCGCAGCTCGCCGAGAAGATCGGCGAGATCATGTTCGGCGACGCGGGCGGCACGATCCTGCTGGCGGTGATCGCCGCGGTCGCGTTCGCCACCATCCTGGCGGTCGTGGCGGGCCTCACCCTGGCCTCCTCCTCGTCGTTCGCCCACGACCTGTACGCCCACGTGTTCCGCAAGGGCAAGGCCACCGAGCGGGACGAGGTCCGCGTCGCCCGCATCTCCGCCCTGGTCATCGGCGCCGTGTCGATCGTCCTCGGCATCTATGCCCAGCGGCTCAACGTGGCGTTCCTCGTCGCGCTGGCGTTCGCGGTCGCGGCGTCCGGCAACCTGCCCGCGATCCTCTACAGCCTGTTCTGGAAGAGGTTCAACACCGCGGGCGCCGTCTCCGCCATCTACGGCGGCCTCGGCGCGGCGCTGTTCCTGGTCATCTTCTCCCCGGTCGTCTCCGGCTCCGAGAAGGCCCTGTTCACCGACTCCGACTGGAGCTGGTTCCCGCTGCAGAACCCGGGACTCATCTCCATCCCGGTCGGCTTCCTGTGCGGCTTCGTCGGCACCTTGCTCAGCAAGGAGTACAACGCGGAGAAGTACGCCGAGATCGAGGTCCGCTCCCTCACCGGGGCGGGCGCGGAGAAGGCGGCGGACCACTGATGACCCCGCCCGTTCCCGGCGGACCACAGGGCCGCCGGGGACGGGCGATCCACCCGGACCCGCCGCGCGGGTGACCGTCGCCCGGTCCCGCGCGGCCCGCGGCCCCGCCCCCCGCCCCGGGGCGGG